>CAIYYE010000332.1 GCA_903930395.1 uncultured beta proteobacterium | reverse complement strand
GAACTTTCCCTTGTTGCCGCTCGAGGCCTTGCCGCTGCGGCGCTCGCCTAGCGCGGTTGTCGCTCGCGGGCGGGTCCGGGTGGGGGATGCCGCAGCGGTCGCCGCAGGTGTTTGTCCAGGCCAGAAATTGTCGACGGCACTCGGCCTGTCGCCCGGACTGAACATTTTTGAACCCAGCGCGGCGCGGGAAAGACAAGCTCTGGAAAACCTGGCCTGCTGGGCCGGGCGCTTCACGCCGACCATCGCGCTGGTTTCGGCCGATACCTTGTTGCTCGAAATTGGTGGCTGCCTGCGTCTGTTCGGTGGCGTCGAGGCTATCCTTGCGGCCGCCCTGGCGGGCTGCGTCGAGCAGTCCTATTCAACCCGCTGGGCGGTTGCGCCGACGCCGCTCGGGGCCTGCTGGCTGGCCTGGCAGGGGGGCGGTGCGAGCTACACGGAGCTGGCCCTCATGCAGTCTGCCCTGGTTGATTTGCCTTGCGCTGCACCCGGCTGGCCGGAGGATGTGCTCAAACGTCTGGAATCGTTCGGCCTCAAGCATTTGGGCGATCTGCGTCGTTTACCCGGAGCCGGTTTGCGGCGACGAATCGGCAACGGGCCGGTTGACGCGATGCTGCGGGCCTGGGGGGAACTGGCCGATCCGCAGAAAATATTTGTCTTTCCCGAGCAATTCGCCATCGATATCGCCTTGCCGGCGCGTGTTGAACACGCCGAAGCTCTGGTTTTTGCCGGGCAGCGCCTGTTCGCAGCATTAGCCGGATGGCTGCACGGTCGTCAATTGCTGGTCCGTTGCTGTACGCTCGAACTACGGCACGATGACGCCCCGCCGACGCGACTGGTACTCAGTTTTGCCGAACCGGCAGCCGACGAGGAACGTTTCGTCCGCCTGCTGCGTGAGCACCTGGCTCGCTTGCAACTGAAGTCACCGGTCGAGGCACTAGGTCTGCAGGCAGATGAACTGGTCGAAAAGGCGGGTGCCAGCGTCCATCTGTTCGAGCAGGCGACAGCCGGGGAGGGCGCGCTCGCCTGCCTGGAGCGTCTGCATGCCCGGCTGGGTGAAGGGGCGGTGCAGGTGCTTGGGGCCTTCGACGATTATCGACCGGAGTGCGCGACGCGCCCCTGCGCTGTCGATGCCAGCCAGGGGTATGTACGCCGGCCGACACATGCCGCGCAAAAATCTGCAGCAATCGATGGCACAGGGCAATCCTCTGCACCATGCGGCAATCGATCGCGCCCGCTGTGGCTATTGCCGACACCGCAGGCCCTGGCTGAGCGAGCCGGCAATCCGCAATGGCATGGCCCGCTCAAGCTGCTGTCACGGGCCGAACGACTGGAAAGTGGCTGGTGGGATGAAGGTGAGGTTGGCACGACCGGCGATGTGCGCCGCGATTATTTCGTCGCCCGTAACCCCCTCGGCCAGTGGGCATGGATTTTCAGGAATGCCGAAGGCTGGTTCCTGCACGGGCTTTTCGCCTGATCAGTCATCGCTAAAACCCATGGCACTCCCTGATTACGCCGAGTTGCATTGCCTCTCCAATTTCAGTTTCCTGCGCGGTGCCTCGCATCCGGGTGAACTGGTCGAACGGGCGGCTGAACAAGGCTATCGAGCGCTGGCGCTGACCGATGAATGCTCGCTGGCCGGTATCGTGCGGGCGCATCAGGCGGCCAGGGAGGCGGGGCTGAAACTGATCGTCGGCAGCGAAATGACGAGCATCGATGGCCTGAAACTGGTTTTCCTGGCCAGGAACCGCGAGGGCTACGGCAATCTGTCGGCGCTCATCACGCTGGCCAGGCGGCGCGCCGAGAAGGGGGCTTACGCGCTGCAACGGCATGACCTGAATATCGTTTCGCCGAATGGCGCAGTGCCCGATTGCCTGGTGCTCTGGGTGCCGGGCACGGCACCATCGGTCGCGGATGGGCGCTGGCTGGCCGAGCGTTTTCCCGGCCGGCTATGGATAGCCGTCGAACTGCATGCCGGGCCGGACGATGCCAGCCGGCTAGCCGAGTTGCAGTCCTTGGGCGAGGCTTGCGGCCTGCCGCTGGTAGCGACGGGCGATGTGCATATGCACATCAAGGCCCGCCGTCCGGTGCAGGACGTGCTGACTGCACTGCGCCTGAAAACGACGGTTTTCGACGCCGGTTACGCCCTCTATCCCAACGCCGAGCGGCATGTGCGGACGCGCCTGCGCCTGTCGCGTCTCTATCCGCCGGAGCTGCTGGCGGAAACAGGCAATATCGCCGGGCAGTGCACTTTCTCGCTCGATGAGTTGCGCTACGAATATCCGGAAGAAATCGTGCCGTCCGGCCACACGCCAAGTTCTTGGCTGCGCCACGAAACGGAACAGGGCTTGCTGCGCCGTTATCCGCAACGGATTCCGGACGACGTACGGCAGCGCATCGAGCATGAACTGGCCCTCATCGCCGAACTCAACTACGAGCCGTATTTCCTTACGGTCTACGACATCGTCTGCCATGCGCGCAGCGTCGAGATCCTGTGCCAGGGGCGAGGCTCGGCAGCCAATTCGATTGTTTGCTTCGCGCTCGGTATTACCGAGGTCAGCCCGGAGCGTTCGGGCATGCTGTTCGAGCGCTTCATTTCAAAAGAGCGCGGCGAGCCGCCGGATATTGATGTCGATTTCGAGCACGAACGGCGTCCCGAGGTCATTGCCTACATTTACAAAAAATACGGGCGCGAACGGACGGCCCTGGCCGCCGCCCTGATCACCTACCGGACCAAGGGTGCGCTGCGCGATGCGGGCAGGGTACTCGGCTTTGAAAGCGCCCGCATCGATGCCCTGACCGCCTCGCTGGCCTGGTGGGACAAGCGCGAGCAATTGCCTGAACGGTTTGCCGAACAGGGGCTGGACCCGACCTCGCCGCGGGTTGAGAAATGGCTGTGGATTGCCGCTCAGTTGCGCGGTTTTCCCCGTCACCTGACCCAGCACGTGGGCGGCTTCGTCATGTCGCGCGGGCCGCTGGCGCGCCTGGTGCCTGTCGAAAACACGGCAATGCCCGAGCGCACGGTGATCCAGTGGGACAAGGACGATCTCGATGCGGTCGGCCTGATGAAGGTCGATATTCTGGCGCTCGGCATGCTCTCGGCCATCCGCCGCATGCTGGCCGTGTTGAGCGAAACAAGCGGCAGGGTCTGGCGGATGGCCGACATCCCGCCGGAAGACCCGGCCACCTATGAGATGCTCTGCCACGCCGACAGCATGGGCGTTTTTCAGGTCGAATCACGCGCCCAGATGGCCATGCTGCCACGCCTCAGGCCGCGGTGCTATTACGATCTCGTCGTCGAAGTGGCGCTCGTCCGGCCGGGGCCTATCCAGGGAGACATGGTTCATCCCTATCTCAAGCGCCGGCAGGGCAGGGAGCCCATCGAGAAAATCTCGCCGGCCGTCGATAAGGTGCTCGAACGGACCTGTGGCGTGCCGATCTTTCAGGAGCAGGTCATGCAACTGGCCGTCGTTGCCGCCAATTTCACCCCTGGCCAGGCCGACCAGCTGCGGCGGGCGATGGCCGCCTGGAAACGCAAGGGTGGCCTTGAACCCTTCGAGCAAAAGCTGCTTTCCGGCATGGCCGCCAACAAGCTGCCGGAAAGCTTCGCCCGGCGCATCATCGCGCAAATCCAGGGCTTTGGTGAATACGGCTTTCCCGAATCGCACGCGGCAAGTTTTGCCCTGCTGGTCTATGTTTCGGCCTGGCTCAAGCGCCACCACCCGGCGGTTTTCCTGTGCGCTCTGCTCAACAGCCAGCCTATGGGTTTTTACTCGCCATCAATGCTGATCCAGGATGCACAACGCCACGGCGTCAGCGTCCTGCCGCCGGATGTCACGACCAGCGACTGGGATAGCCGCATTGATGCGGCGGGAGCGGTCCGCCTCGGTTTGCGCGAGATCAGCGGCTTTTCCAAAGCGGTGGCAGCGCGCATTGCCATGGTCGACCGAAAAACCGACCCATTCCTTAATATTGCCGATCTGGCTGCCCGCGCCGCGCTTCAGCGCCGTGACCTTGATCAGCTCGCCGCCGCCGATGCCCTGAATAGCCTGTCCGGCCACCGCCGGCAGGCCGCCTGGGCGGCAACTGGCGCGGTGGCACAGGGCGATCTGTTCGACGGCTTGACCATAGACGAGCCGGACATTGAACTGCCAGGGCCGAGCGAGGCCGAAAACCTGGTCGCCGATTATCAAAGCCTCGGCCTGAGCTTGCGCCGCCATCCGCTGGCGCTGCTCCGTCAGCCCTTGTCCGACCGCCGCTTTGTCCGCGCCTCCGACCTGAAAACCGCAGCACATCGGGCGCTGATCCGCATGGCGGGCATCGTTGTTGGCCGACAGCGGCCGGGAACGGCAACCGGCATTGTTTTCGTCACGCTGGAGGATGAGAGCGGGCTGGCCAATATCGTTGTTCATCCGGAACTCGTCGAGCGACAACGGCGCGAGCTGCTCGGCGCCTCACTGCTTGGTGTCTATGGGCAATTGCAGGTCGAAGGCGAAGTCATCCACCTGGTTGCCAAGCGACTGGTCGATCTTTCGAGCTGGCTGGGTCGGCTCGAAACCGCGAGCCGGGATTTTCACTGATCGCAATCTTCCACTTCATCACCAAAATGAATTTTCACGTAGGCCCGCATCAGCCAGGGTAGCGGCGCATCCGATATGCGCTTGATAAACGCCCAGTGCGGTCCGAACCATTCGATCAAGCCATCCTCAATGCCATGCCAGTCCTTGGCGATGATCATGCCGCCCTGAGACCAGTTGCTGGAAGGGTGATAAATATCCGGGTGCCAGTAACCGCTAATGACCTCAGCTTGTCCCCCAATGGGTGCATCCGGCAAGCGCTTGAGATTTTCCGATTTGGCGACCCAGAAATCGAGCAGTGCGCCTTCCAGACCGATGACCTTCATCATGTTGCCTTTCGCTGTTAAACGTGACGTGACTCATCAGGATGATGATCAACGATGTCGAGGTTAACGAGGGGAATAGGCAAATTATTCCACGGAAAGACGAAGTTAACTACTTTTAAATCGCGCATAATTCGCATTATGTAAAATAATAAAACTCATCATGTGGTGAAATGTCGCCAAAGATAGTGGCAATATGTTGAAACTCCAATTGGCGCCCCCCATGATCGAACCCCTCCTTCTTACCGCTGCCCGCATCTCGACCTTCAACGAGAAGATTCTGCTGACCAACGCCAGCGGCTTTTTCTTCGAGCGTGGCGAACGGCTGTTTCTGGTGACCAGTCGCCATGTGCTGTTCAGCAAGTCGATCAAGCACTATCCGACCCGGATCGAGATCGAGTTGCACACCAATGTTGCAAACATCGCCGAATCCACAGGGTTTTCGATTCCCCTCTACCGCAATGGCAAGAGTCTCTGGCGCCACGGGCTTGATGCAGCCGGCGACATCGACGTCGCCGTCATCGAGATCAACCGCAAGGCCCTGCCCAAGACGGCCGTCTATCGGGCTTTCAGCCCTCAGCACCTGCTGAGCAGTCTTGATCAGGTTGAGGTCGGCTCGTCATTGCTTATCGTCGGCTTTCCGCTCGGTTTTCATGATGCGCTGCATCACACACCGGTCGTCCGCCACGCCATCATCGCCTCGTCGTTCGGCCTGCGTTTTCAGGGGGAAGGTTTCTTTCTGACCGATGCCCGCACCCATCGCGGCAGTAGCGGCGCGCCCGTGGTCATGCGTATTGCCGAGAAGCTTCCGGGCCACGGCGATCTGCCCTGGATGTTGCTCGGCGTCCATTCGGCCCGCTTCGATGTCGGTGATCGCGACCTCAAGGAGGACGAGGCCCTGGGACTGAACGGCGCCTGGTATGCCGACATCCTGCTCAAGCTGACTGAAAGATAATCAGCTTGCCAGGGGATCAGTTAAGATCCTCCTCCTTCGGCACCGGCAGGTTCAAAATCTGGATGCCCTCATCGCGCAAGGCATCGCACTCGTCTTCGCTGGCTTGGCCGCGGATCGGGCGCTGCGGGGCTTCGTTGTAGTGAATTTTGCGCGCTTCATCGGCAAATGACGGACCGACGTCCTCGCTGTGCGTGACCAAAGTCTGGACAAGCTGACGATAAAGGGCCATCGCCTGAGCGCCAACCGGCATCAGTGCCGTGCTCGTCGGCATCGTCGCCGCAACGGCGGAAGTCGCGCTGACCTGCTCCGGGTGATGACCGGCTATCGCCACGGCCGACGGTACGCGCCGTACATTGTGGCTATCGCATTGCGGACAACAGACTAGCCTGCCCTCAAGCTGGGTTTCAAAGGCATCGGCATTCTGGAACCAGCCTTCAAACCGGTGGTTATTTTCGCAATTGAGGTCGTAAATGATCATGTGTGCAGTCGTGGTGCCTGGGACGGGAATCGAACCCGTACACTCAATGAGCGAGAGATTTTAAGTCTCTTGTGTCTACCAATTTCACCACCCAGGCTGGGGGCATTCATTATATCGGCGCCCGATATGAAAAAAGGGAAAGCGACCAGCGCTTTCCCTTTTTCAATTTGGAGCGGCAGAAGAGAGTCTCGAACTCTCGACCTATACCTTGGCAAGGTATCG
>CAIYYE010000331.1 GCA_903930395.1 uncultured beta proteobacterium | reverse complement strand
GTCTATTTCAAGGATGCCGATAGTCGCTTCCGCTTCTGTAGCCAGGCGCTGGCCAATATCACGGGGCATGCCCACTGGCGCGATCTGATCGGCAAGCATGACCGGGAGGTATTTCCACCGGAAATTGCTCAGCACTATGAAGAAGAGGAAGTTCCGGTCTTTGTCGAAGGCAAGCCACTCCTCGCCAAAATTTCGCCGTACTACGATGTCGATGGCAAACTTGGTTACGTCGAAACCAACAAATGGCCTTTGTTCGATGACGCGCAAAAAGTGGTGGGCCTGTTCGGCATCAGTCGCGATATTTCGGAGCGCATCCGCAACGAAGAGGAGCTTCGCCAGTACCGGCTGCATCTGGAAGAGCAGGTCGCCCGGCGGACGACAGAACTGGCGGTTGCCAAGGAAGCCGCCGAGGCGGCGAACATCGCGAAAAGCGCTTTCCTCGCCAATATGTCGCACGAGATTCGCACGCCGCTCAACGCCATCACCGGCATGGCCCACCTCATCCGGCGCAGTGGCCTTGATGGCGAACAGCGTGGCCGCCTTGACCGGCTCGAGATGGCTGGTGACCACCTTATCGAAATCATCAACGCCATCCTCGACATGTCCAAGATCGAGGCCGGAAAATTTGTCCTCGAAGAATCGCCACTGAGGGTTGAGAGCATTCTCGACAACGTCGTTTCCATGCTGCGTGATCGGGCGCAGGCCAAACGACTGGACTTGCATGCCGAACCGGCGCCGACGCTGCCGCCCATGCTGGGCGACCCGACGCGCCTGCAGCAGGCCTTGCTCAACTATGTGAGCAATGCCATCAAATTTACTGATGCCGGCGTCATTTCATTGCGGGCCAGCCTGATCGAAGCGGATGCCTGCAGCGTTCTGCTTCGCTTCGAGGTTGAGGATACGGGGATAGGCATTGCCGATGACGAGCTGCCCAGGCTCTTCAATGCCTTCGAGCAGGCGGACAACTCCACCACGCGCAAGTACGGTGGCACCGGCCTTGGTTTGGCCATCACGCGCAAGCTCGCCCGCCTCATGGGCGGCGATGCCGGCGCCCTCCGTGGCAACGGGCAGGGCAGTACGTTCTGGCTGACAGTCCGCTTGAAAGTGGCGGCTGAACATCCGGCCAGCGGCGTCGGCGAATTGCCCCAGGATGCGGCTGGCGCATTGCGGCGCCACTGTTCGGGGCGTCGCATCCTGCTCGTCGATGACGAGCCGATCAACCAGGAAATAGCCCGCGCCATGCTCGATGATGTCGGGCTGCAGGTCGATGTCGCCGACGACGGCCTGGCCGCCCTTGAAATGATCGCCGTCAACGCCTACGACCTGATTCTCATGGACATGCAAATGCCCCGGATGGATGGCCTGACGGCAACCCCCCGGATTCGCGACATGCCTGCCGGGCGCAGCATTCCTATCCTGGCCATGACCGCCAACGCCTTTGCCGACGACAAGGCGCGTTGCCTGGAAGTCGGCATGAACGACTTCATCGCCAAGCCGGTCGATCCCGACAGGCTCTACGGCATGTTGCTGAAATGGCTGGGGGATAGTTGTTAGTCGGTAGTTACTGGTCACTGGCGACCGGCTGCTAGTGTTGGACGAGTCGGGCTTCGTGTCCTAATATGGATTTTCGACGCGTCAGACCAGAAGGAACCAGACATGACTTCGAC
>CAIYYE010000330.1 GCA_903930395.1 uncultured beta proteobacterium | reverse complement strand
TTTGCCGCCGCCATGGAACGCAAGGCATGAGGGAAAAAAGCCCGGCGCTGCGCCTGATCAACGACCTGCTCGCCGATTTTGGCGATCCGGGCTTTGTCTGGCAGGTGGTCGCCCTGCTTGTCTGTATCGGTCTCACCGCGCTCATTGCCGCGTGGTGGCGCCGCCACCGAACGGAAGGGGCCGGCCGCTTGTCCGATGCCAGTTCGCGCCTGGCTTTTCCGCTCATCGGCATGGTGTTGACCGGCCTTACCATCGCCACGCTGGGTTCGCTCATCCACGTCAATCTGCTCAAGCTGGCCATGCCGCTGTTTGGCTCGATGGCGCTGGTGCGCGGCGTCATTTTCGTGCTCCGCCAGGCTTTCCCGCAGGCAACCTGGCTGACGACCTGGGAACGCATCATCGCGGCCACCGTCTGGGGTTGGCTGGCGCTCTATATCACCGATCTCGCACCCTATGTCATCGATGCGATGGAGCAGGTGGAGTTCCATGTCGGCAAGCAGCAGATCGATCTGTGGATCGTCTTGCGCGGCATGGCGACCATTTTCCTGACCGTTGTCTTCGCGCTGTGGATCGCCGGCGTCATCGAGGCTCGCCTGATGGGCGTCCATACCCTCGATGCCAATCTGCGCATCGTCGGAGTTCGCGTCGCCAAGGCCGGTCTGACGGTGATCGCCATCCTGGCCAGCCTGGCGCTGGTCGGCATCGACATGACGGCGCTCTCGGTATTTACCGGCGCCCTCGGCGTCGGCCTGGGTTTTGGCCTGCAGAAGATCGCCAGCAACTATGTCTCCGGTTTCATCATCCTGCTCGACCGTTCGATCCGCATCGGCAACATCGTCCAGGTCGGCGCGGATAGCGGCGAGGTGACCCAGATCACGACGCGCTACACCGTACTCAAGCACCCGGGCGGCAGCGAATTCATCGTGCCGAACGAAACGCTGATCAGCAGCACGGTGCAGAACCAGACTTATTCCAACGCCCAGTTGCGCCTGACGACCACGGTGGGCGTCGCCTACGACACCGACCTTGATCTGGCCTGCCGCCTGATGAGCGAAGTAGCCGCCGCCCATCCGCGCGTCCTGGCCAGTCCCGGGCCCAAGGTTTTCCTGACGCAGTTTGCTGACAGCAGCATTCATCTGGAACTGGGCTTCTGGATCGACGACCCGGAAGAGGGCAAGGGCAACATCGTCTCCGACGTCAATTTCGCCCTGTGGCGCTCCTTCAAGGAAAACGGCGTGAGCATTCCCTTCCCGCAGAGGGAAGTCAGGCTGTTGGGCGAGAGCCGATAGGGGCTGCTCAGGTAGGGAATTGACATGAGCCCATCAAAAATAGCCGCCCCGGCCAGATGGCGAGCGCTCTTTTTGCTGCTCGCCCTACCACTCGCTCTCCCGGCGAGAGCCGGGGATGAACTCTTCTTCAGCGAATTCCCGATAGTCGCCTCGGTCAGCCGGCTGCCGCAGCCGCTCTCGGAAACGCCGGCGGCCGTGACCGTCATCGACCAGGAAATGATCCGGGCATCCGGCTTCCGTACGGTCGAAGACCTGCTGCGCCTGGTGCCTGGCTTCCAGGTCACCTCGCACAACCAGGACCCGGCCATCGTGGCCTATCATGGGCTGAACAGCGGCATGAACAGTGACGAGTACGGCCCGCGCGTGCAGGTCCTGATCGATGGCCGCTCGCAGTATTCGCCACTCTTCAAGTCGGGGGTTAACTGGAACCTGCTGCCCGTGGCGCTTGAGAATATCGAGCGGATCGAGGTGACGCGCGGCTCGAATACGGTTTCCTACGGATCGAACGCCTTCATGGGCGTGATCAACATCATCACTCTGGATTCAACGCAAACCAGGGGCTGGCTGGCCTCGGCCAATCATGGCAATAACGGAATCCGCGACGAGATGCTGCGCTGGGGCGGCAAGGTGGGAGGGGCCGATGTCCGCTTCACGGCACGCTCGTTCGAGGACAACGGATTTCAGCACGGGTTTTACAGCAATGTCTGGACGACTGCGCCCGATGACCGTCAATCCAGGCTTTTCGACCTGCGCGCCGACCTGCCGCTGGGCAACCATGATGAACTGCAATTCACCCTCAGTCACGTCCGCGATGTCTCTCTTTACGGGCGGCCGGGCAGCCCGGCCAACGATCCGCTGCGCGAGTTGCGCCAGCATTCGACCTCCTTCGGCCTGCTGTGGCGCCACGCTGTCTCGGCCGCCGAGGAATACAAGCTGCGCTACGCTTATACGCAGGATGAGGCAGTCGGTCCCTATCTCGAGCGCGTCAGCTTTGGTACCAATCTGGCGTCCCCCAGTTCGGTGACTTACTTCCAGCCATTCGATCCGGGTGGGCGTTCGGCGATGCATGAGCTGGAGTTCGAACATACGCTGGCCCCGACGGCGGGGACACGGATGGCCTGGGGGAGTGGCCTCAAGTCAGTTGCGCTTAATTCGCCTGCGCAGTTTTCGAGCAGTGACTGGAAGCACCGCGATGCTGTTCGTCTGTTCGGCAACCTTGAATACCGGCCGGCCAGACCCTGGCTGTTCAATCTGGGCGCCAGCCTGGAGCATGACAGCCTCAGCGGCCTGATGTTTGATCCCCGCGCCAGCGTCAGTTATCACGTGATACCGCAGCAGACCCTGCGTCTGGTTGTCTCGCGGGCCCATCGCAGTCCCAGCCTGTATGAAACGTCGGGCCGGGTGGAAAAAAGGGATGTCGCCGGCAGCGGCCTGCTCAACATGACTTATCTGGCACAGGGGGTGGAGCCGGAGCGTATCGATACCGTCGAAGTCGGCTATCTCGGCGAGTTCAAGCAGCTTGCTGCCAGCGTCGATGTGCGAGCCTTCCACGAGCGCATTCCGAACCGTATCCAGATCGTTCCGCTGGCCTTGCCGGCCAGTACGCCGGACGATCAGGACAGCCTGGCCGGCCGCTATCTCGCCCAGACCAATCCCGGTTCGGCCAATACCATCTTTCCGTATGGGCGGGCGGATGGCGCGATCAACCTGGAACGCGTGGTGATTCAGGGCTACGAATACCAGCTGCGCTGGCAGCCTTTTGCCACAACCCGTCTGATCTAGAGCAATGCCCTGGTCTGCATCGATGCCGACCTGACGGACGTTTCCGTTGTCGCCGAAGCCACGGGCGATACGACCGACAAGATTTCGCGGCAGGCACGGGAGTCGGCACC
>CAIYYE010000329.1 GCA_903930395.1 uncultured beta proteobacterium | reverse complement strand
CGGCGGCGTAGGCCAGGGCGCCGACGGCGTGGCCGATGTCGAGCTGGCAGTAGCGGAAAGCGCGTTCGCCGTATTTCCAGGCTTCGCGCCACATGACGCTGCTCAGGCCGATGGCCAGCCATACCTCGCCGGCCACTGGTGCCGTCAAGGCCCGGCCTTCGAGGGCGTGTTGTTCCGGGTCGTAGTGCTGCAGGCCAGCGCCGACACCGGGCAGGCCGGCGCTCAGCACCCAGGCTTCGACCGGATGCAGGTTGCCGGACGACGGGTTGCAGCGCAACGCCCAGCGGCTCGGCCCCCAGGTCTTCCACGCCGACAGCCCGAACGACAGTTCGAGCAGTGCGCCGAGGCTGGCGAGGTCCGGCGCGATTTCATTTTTGGGCTTTTTTTCCAGTTGACCGTAGCAACGCTCGAAACGGTCGGCCGCCAGTGGCAATTCGAGTACCGGCGCCCCCGGATAGTGGCGGAATGCCGCCGGCTGGGCGTCCCAGTCCAATTGGCCGGGGCCTTCGGCATAGGCTTCGAAACGATGCTTGGTCCGCGCGTGGTAGGCGCGTACGACTTCTTGTGAGGTATCCGACACGATGATGGGTTTTCCTTGGCGTTGGGTGGACTTCAGCAAGCCCCATGCCCGCGTGAAATCAGGCAGTTAGCCAATACTGGCGGGCTGGCACCATCTCTGCAAGGGAATTGGAAAAAGACCGGACACCCCAACCCCAATCGACCACGGAGAAGCTCATGAATCAAACCAGAACTGCGCCGGTAACCCGCGAAGCCGCGCTGCGCATTGCGCTGGCCGCTCGGGCCATGCCCAATGCCAGCCTGCCCGCGCTGATCGATTTGTTGCAACGCCGGCTCGGCGAGGAGATCGACGAGGAAAACCTGCGTCAGGTCACCGTGACCATGCTCAAGACCGGCTTTGCCAGCGCCGATGGCGAGGAAGATGGCGAAGATATCGGCATCGGCCTCGAAGCCATGAAACTGGCCGTGCGCATCCTGTGGGGCGAAACCCAGGGCGATGACACACTGCCCAAAATAGCTTCCTACGAAGAGGGTGAAATGCCCGGCTCGGTGCGTGTCGCCATCGCTTCCGACAAGGGCGACCTGCTCTCCGGCCACTTCGGCTCCTGCCTGCGCTTCCTCGTCTATCAGGTATCGCCGACGGAAATCCGCCTGGTCGACATCCGCGACACCATGGATGCCGAATTTGCCGAGGACAAGAATCTCTGGCGCGCCAGACTGATTGGCGACTGTCACGTCTGCTACGTCGTATCCATCGGCGGGCCGGCTGCCGCCAAGGTCATCCGTGCGGACATCTACCCGATCAAGATACCCGATGGCGGCCCGGCGCTCGAGATACTCCAGCCCTTCCAGGTGGCCATGGTCGAATCGCCGCCGCCCTGGCTGCTCAAGGTTCTCGGCGTCGCGGCCGAGAATCGCCTGAAAAACTACAGCGCGGCTGAGATTGACGAATGAAGCACCCGACAGCGGCTCAGGCCGCCATCCGCTCCATCTGCCGAGGCGCCAGACCGACCTGGGTCAGGATGGTGCCTTCGTCGCCGTTCCACCACAGGGCCACCCAGGCGGCACCGTCGGCGTCTATGCGCTCGATGGCGCAGACGGCGCCAACCATGCCGCAGAACATCTCGAGGTCGTCCTCATCAAGATCCCGATTCAGCGGGACCTCAAGCACGCGGACCTTGTCGCCCAGGCTGACGATCTGTCCCTTGCAATCGATGGTGGTGGCATTCATGGCGAACTCCGTTGGGGTTGGGTCTGCTGCCTGTCGCAAAGTCGACGTCGGCAACCTGCTTTCAACCTTCTTCGCAACGGGCGTGCCAAGTCCGCACCGCCTTCCCTTTTCCTTCAACAACCCAAGCAGGAAGCACCATGCATAAAATCGGAATGTTTTTTGGTACCGAAACCGGCACCACGCGCCTCATCGCCAAAAAGATGCAGAAGCAGCTTGGCGACGACATCTGCGACAAGCCGCTCAACGTCAATCGGATCACGCCGGACGACATGCTCAGGTACGACGCGCTGATCCTCGGCACGCCGAGCTACGGCATCGGTGAAATTCCCGGCAAGGGTGCCTCATCCGGCTGCTTCGAGCCGAACTGGGAAGAGTTTCTCGCCCTGCTCCCGGCCAAACCCGACTTCAGCGGCAAGCGCATCGCCTTCTTCGGCCTCGGCGCCCAGGAGCGCTATGCCGACCGCTTTTGCAGCTCGCTGTTTACCCTGGTCGAAAAATTCAGGGGCTGGGGCGCCGAGATCGTCGGCGACTGGCCAACCGACGGCTACACCTACGAAAACTCGGCAGCCGAAGTCGATGGCCGTTTCATCGGGCTGATCATCGACCAGCGCACGCAGGGCATGTACACCGACGAGCGCATCGCCACCTGGCTGGCTCAGGTCAAACCGCTGTTGCTGGAAAAGCTGACGGCAGAAGCCTGAGCGCGGCAATCCAAATGACAGCTGTACAAGCTTTGCAGGCGCCTTACATTTCACGACATCAGCCCACCTTACCAAGGTAATATTGGCATTATTCGCGTTCTCCTGCGTTTAAGTTATTGTTTCAATTTTCGCAATCAACGAATCATTGAAAGCTAACTAAAAATATGTCGTACTCGTCGAGTTCGTTATCAAGGGTTCGCTGGATTTTTCAGTCATGCATCACGCTTGCGATGCTCGTTGGCCTTTTAGTTTCGAATTCGTCGCGGGCGTCTGAGCCTGAACTGGTTTTTGGCATCGTCCCGCAACAGTCAGTGACAGAGCTTGCGCGAGTTTGGATTCCACTCATACAAGAAGTTGCAACACGTTCCGGGATTCGGCTCACGTTCAGAACCGCTCCGGATATTCCTACCTTTGAGGAACGTCTCAAGCAGGGCGAGTACGACCTCGCGTACATGAATCCTTATCACTACACCGTTTTCAGCAAAGCGCCCGGATACCGCGCATTTGCAAAAGAAAAGGACCGGCGACTGATTGGCATTGTTGTGGTTGCCAAGAATTCTCCACTCAAAGACATCAGGCAACTCGCCGGAAAGATTGTCGCTTTTCCTGCACCGGCTGCGTTTGCTGCCAGCATCTTGCCGCGCGCTGAGTTCTCGCGTCTG
>CAIYYE010000328.1 GCA_903930395.1 uncultured beta proteobacterium | reverse complement strand
CGAAAAAGCTCGTTCAGGTTGGGGGCGACCTGCTTCGGGTTGCCTTTCTGGACAAACAGCGCGAGCTGGTTGTAACCGACGATCCGATAGTCGCCGAGCAGGCCTTCGGCCAGATGCTTCTCCCGATAGGACGGCTCGCCGGGGAAGTAAATGTCGCCGTGCCGGCTTTTCCGGGCACTCTGGTAAAGATCTTCGGAGCCCCCTTGGGCGATATCGACCTTGACCTTCTCGCGCTGCTCGAAACTGCGTGCCAGTTCGGTGATCGGTCGCACCATCGTGATGCCGCAATAAATCATCAGATTCGCTGGCTCCGCACGCAACAATGCTGGTAACAGGCTAACGGTTCCAATGATCAGGAAACGCATCAGGTTCTGTATAGTCATCCGGTATTCCTCCGGTTAAAGGGTGGTTCGAGCGGCTGTCGGGTTCGCCGTGGATTCCGGCATTGGTGTGCTACCGGCATGGGTGCCTTTGACTGTCTCCAGAATCCCCTTCGCCTCATCGAAGGCAAACGTTCCCATGGCCTCGGAAAACGCATTCAGCTGACTCCCCAGCAAGGGCGCCAGCCATTTGTATGACTTTTCCCAGCGGTGTTGTGCCTCGATGTCATCGAGGGCCAGCAAGTCGAGCAACTGTTCCATTTCTTGGTTGATGTCATTCCCTGCCTCAGGCAGTCTGCCGGGCGCGGATGCTTCCAATGGCAGTTCATCGTCGGCGAGGGTGTTATCGAGATTCGGGATGAACCATCCGTAGCTGAAGTGGTAGAGCGGTACCGTGATCCAGAATCGACTCCCTTGGCCAGGTTTGCTCTCCACACCAGTTTCTCCACCCATCAGCCTTGCCAGATGATGATTGATCGCCAGTCCGATGCCGATACCACCGTGGCTCCGCGTCGTCGAGTCGTCTGACTGGGTAAACCGCTCGAACAGGCCGGGCAGGGCAGATTCGCTGATACCGATTCCCTGGTCTTCCACCTCGAAGCGCAGATTGACGAAGTCGTCCGCAGCAGAGAGGACATCGGTGCGCAGGTAGATCGCACCGCTATCGGAGAACCGGATGGCATTGTTCAGGAAGTTTTCGATAGCCTGGCGGATTCCGGCCGACATGCCATGCAGGATCAATGGAACGTTGTCGGCCACCTCGACAGAAAGGCTAAGGCCTTTGGCAACTGCCTGATTACGGTGATGGGCAATGCTGACGTTGAGCAAGTCGCGTACATTGAATTCGGTCGGTGCATCGACTTTCCTCGCATCACCCTCCAGTGCTGCCAGTTGAATAATCCGTTTGATGATGCGGTGTAGCTGACTGGCAGATTGTTCGACTTTTTCGGACATGCGCTGAAACTCGGCGCTCAACTGACTCCGCAAGAGCGCATTGATGCCGATAATCGCGTTGAGCGGCGTATACATTTCGTGGCTGATATTGGCCAGGAAGGTTCCCTTCGCCCGAGTGGCACATTCGGTGGCCACTTTGGCTGCGGTTAGCTCGATGTTTGCCTGCTGAAGTTCGCGGGTGCGGTCGGCAACCAGCGCTTCGAGATGATCCCGATACAACCCGACTTCACGCTCCAGTTCGG
>CAIYYE010000327.1 GCA_903930395.1 uncultured beta proteobacterium | reverse complement strand
TCGTGGGAGGCGGCGTACTTGAGGTTGGCGAGGACGTTGGACATGGTGGTTTCCTTATCAAAAATCAATCGGTAAATGGGTTGAGCAGGCCAATCCCGCAGTTCTCGAAATCGCGAGTGTTGCGGGTGACCAGGGTGAGGTTGTGAGCTTGGGCGGTGGCGGCGATGAGCATGTCGGCCTGCGAGCGAGGGTTGCCTCGTCGACGCAACTCGCCGCGCAAAGTGCCTGATTGGCGGGCGATGTTCGCGTCGACCAGGAGAATCGTTTGTGCGGGGAAAAAATTATCAGCCCAGCGCAAGAGTGCGGGAAGATTGCGGCTGACAACGCCATAACGAATCTCTTCAACCGTGACCGCCGAGAGCACCGTGTCTTCGTGCGCTGTCAGCCAGGCGATAACACCAGCGTTAGGACGAGGTTTGGTCAATTCGCTGATGACGTTGGTGTCGAGAAGATAAGTCATATCGGCTATTGATTCGTCTCGTCAGCTTGCATGGGGTATTCCTGCTCCAGCATTTCGACAAAGGCATTGGGACGGTCGACACGCGGTGGAATTTCCAGTCCATTCTCGTAGCCGGCATCGATCAGGATTTGCCGCATCTCGGCAAAGTGATCAAGCAATGATTTCTTTGCTGGTGTGCTGGCTGCCTGCTTCAGGGCCTGGTATTCCGCCAGATCTTCCGCCGCAATCATCGCCGCCACCGGCGTATTGCGGTTATAGATGATCTGCGGCTCGGTGGCCGCCTGTTTGACGACATCCGAGAAGTGCTGTTTGGCTTGGGCGATGTTCCAGTTCATGGCGGCCTCCGTTCATGTCCATAATATATGATCATTATAGACATGATTTCCGGATTCAAAGGGTCATATAACCGCTTTGCCGTTGCGGGCGAAGACGGGTTTGCTGACCTTGGCCTTCAAGGCCTTGCCACGAATATCAACTTCAACTTCATCGCCAATGGCGACGCCGAGCGGCAGACGGGCGAGGGCGATGGATTGCTGCAGGGTCGGCGAGAAGCTGCCCGAGGTGATTTCACCGTCGCCGTGCGCGGTCATGACTTTCTGGTGGCCGCGCAGGACGCCCTTGTCGAGCAGGATCAGGCCGAGGAACTGCTTTTGCTGGCCGTTGGCGACGAGGGCAGTCTTGCCGACGAAGTCGCGCTCGGTGTTGAGCGACACCGTCCAGGCCAGACCAGCGTCGAGCGGTGAAACGCTTTCGTCCATGTCCTGACCGTAGAGGTTCATGCCGGCCTCGAGGCGCAGCGTGTCGCGGGCACCGAGGCCGCAGGGGGCGACGCCAGCCGCATTGAGCTGGTTCCAGAGGGCTTCGGCTTCGCCGGCCGGCATCATGATTTCGTAGCCGTCTTCACCGGTGTAGCCGGTGCTGGCGATGAAATACTGGTCGACTTCGGCAGCGAAGAAGGCTTTCAGGCCTTCGGTAGCGGCCTTGGCCTGCGGCAGGACTTCCCACACCTTGGCGCGGGCGTTCGGGCCCTGCACGGCGATGATGCCGAGATTGTTGGCGCCGTCGCGGCGCTGGGTGATCGTGACGTCGAGCTGCCATTCGGCGACCTTGGCCTGCATCCAGGCCAGATCCTTTTCGGCCGTGCCGGCATTGACGACGATGCGGAAGCGGGTCTCGGTCAGGAAGTAGATGATCAGGTCGTCGATTACCCCGCCGGCGTCATTGAGCATGGCGGCGTAAAGCGCCTTGCCGGAAACCTTGAGCTTGGCGACATCGTTGGCGACGAGGCGGGAAAGAAAGCTGCGGCAATCGGCGCCGACGACATCGACCGGGCACATGTGGGAAACATCGAACATGCCGCAGTTGTTACGGACCGCGTTGTGCTCCTCGATCTGCGAGCCGTAGTTCACCGGCATGTCCCAGCCACCGAAATCGACCATCCGGGCATTCATCGCACGGTGAGCAGCGTTCAAAACTGTTTTCTTCAGCATATCAATCCTTTACGAACGTTTGTTAACGTCAGTTCTAGAAACGGAAAAAGGGTGAAACGAAAGAATGATCTTGCGTTTCACCCCTCTGTCCTCGATACCTGAGAGATTTGCCCCATCGGTGGATGTCAGCCCAGGCCGCCATCGCTCTCCAGAGTTTTTTGGCCAGTGGTCTGTTCCGCAAATTGCGAAGCAGACTACCAATGCCGTGTTCCGCGGTCCTTTTGCCTGAGCGTTTTCGGGTGGATTTGCGCCTTCGGCGGCAGACGGATCTGCGCTCTCCCACGGAACGGGAGGCACTATAACGGGATGCTGCGGTCAGATCAACCTGCTGCACTGCACAAGCCTGTCGAGGGCTGATCTCGTTCGTGCTAAACTCTTCGTTTGCCTTCAATCGCTTACCCGTGACTCCTGCCAATTTTGATTTTCACTGCCATTCCATCGTTTCCGACGGCTTTTTGCCACCGGCCGTGGTGGCGCAGCGGGCGGCGGGCAATGGCGTCGATCTCTGGGCGCTGACCGATCACGACGATCTGGGTGGCCTGGCTGAAGCCCGGGCGGCGGCGGAAGCGGCCGGCATGGGTTTTGTGAATGGCGTTGAAATTTCCATCGAATGGCGCGGCGTACCGATCCATGTCGTCGGTCTCGGTTTCGATGCGGCCAGCCCGGCCTTGACCGGTGGCCTCGACGAACTGCGGCTGGGCCGTGTCGAGCGGGCCAGGCGCATGGGCGATGCGCTCGCTGCCATCGGCATTCCCGGTGTCTATGAAGGCGCCCTGACTTTCGTCACCAACCCGAGCCTGATCTCGCGTGCCCACTTTGCCCGCTACATGGTGTCGATCAACATCGCCCGCGATGTATCGGGGATCTTTCAGCATTACCTGACGCCGGGCAAGCCGGGTTATGTCGATCATCGCTGGGCCACGCTCGAGGACGCGGTGGGCTGGATCACCAGCGCCGGTGGCGTGGCGGTGGTCGCCCATCCCGGACGTTACAAGATGTCAGGCGCCGACATGCGCCGCTTCCTCGGTGATTTCAAGGATGTCGGCGGGCAGGGCATCGAAGTCACCTGTGGCAGCCATTCGCCGGACCACATCATGCATTTTGCCCGTCTGGCCCGTCATCACGCGTTTCATGCCTCGCGCGGCTCGGACTTTCATGGTCCGGAAGAAAGCTATGTCGATCTCGGCAGGCTTCCGCCCTTGCCGGAAGACCTCAAGCCGATCTGGCGTCTGGTGATCTGAGATGGCACGCGTCGTCAATATCCACCCGGAATCGCCGCAGCCGCGCCTTCTCGTCCAGGCCGCCGAATTTATCCGCAATGGCGCAATTGTCGCCTTGCCGACCGACTCCTGCTATGCGCTGGGCTGCCACCTCGGCGACAAGGAAGCACTCGACCGCATCCGCCAGATTCGCCAGATGGACGATCGCCACCACCTCACCCTGATGGTCCGCGATCTCTCTGAAATCGCCCATTTTGCCCGCGTCGACAATGCCCAGTACCGGCTGCTCAAGGCCGCGACGCCGGGTAGCTATACCTTCATTCTCGAAGGCTCCAAGGAATTGCCGCGCCGGGTCATGCATCCCAAGCGCAAGACCATCGGCCTGCGCGTGCCGGATCATCCGGTGGCGCTGGCGCTGCTTGAAGAATTGAACGAACCCTTGCTGACAACGACCCTGCAACTGCCGGGTGACGAGTTTCCGCTGACCGAGGGCTGGGAAATCCAGGATCGCCTCGACGATCATCTCGAACTGATTCTCGATGCCGGCCATTGCGGCACGGAGCCGACGACGATCATCGACCTGACCGGGGCGGCACCCGAGCTGGTGCGCCTCGGGCGCGGCCCGCTGGCGCTTTTTGGCCTGGATTGAGGGACCCTTCGTGGAAAGCCTGATCCAGACCATCGCCATTTCGGCCCTGCCGGTCATTTTGGCCATCACCCTGCATGAAGCAGCGCATGGCTATGTGGCCCGACATTATGGTGACCCGACGGCTTTCCTGGCCGGGCGGATCACGCTCAATCCGCTGCGCCACATCGATCCGGTCGGCACCATCCTGATTCCCGGCATGATCCTGCTCTTTTCCGGCGGCTCCTTCCTGTTTGGCTATGCCAAGCCGGTGCCTGTCGATTTCAGCCGCCTGCGCCACCCCAAGCGCGACATGCTGTGGGTCGCGGCAGCCGGGCCGGGCGTCAATCTGCTCATGGCATTGGCCTGGGCGGCCATGCTCAAGCTGGCCGTAACGGCGCCGGAAAATCTCTATTCCCTGCCGCTGGCCGAAATGAGCCGGGTCGGCGTGATGATCAATTGCGCCCTCATGGTCCTCAATCTGCTGCCCTTGCCGCCCCTTGACGGCGGGCGCATCGCGGTCAGCCTGTTGCCGCACGAGCTGGCCTGGAAGTTTGCCCAGCTTGAGCGCTGGGGATTTCCCATTTTGCTGGTCCTGCTGTTCACCGGTATCCTCGATGCCATCATGAATCCGCTGCTCGGTACGGCGATGCGGATAATCCGAGTCATTTTCAGTTTCTAATCGATAAATATGTACGCAGAACGTGTTCTCTCCGGCATGCGCCCGACCGGGTCGCTCCATCTTGGCCACTACCACGGGGTACTCAAGAACTGGATCAAGCTCCAGCACGAGCATCCCTGTCTCTTCTTCGTGGCCGACTGGCATGCCCTGACGACGCAGTACGATAGCCCGCAGGGCATCGAAAAAGCCTCGATGGACATGGTTGTCGACTGGCTGGCG
>CAIYYE010000326.1 GCA_903930395.1 uncultured beta proteobacterium | reverse complement strand
CGCCTGACTCCCCCACAACCACCGAAAACGCCCGGCACCGCAGGAGAGGTGCGCATTCTACCGATTAAATAATCACCGTCAACACTATTTTGGAAATTCTTCAAATACAAACAAACGAATACACTGAAATCAGTCAATTACCGCATAAATGACTTCAAGGATATCGATCTCACGGATGCCCACCGGGCTCTGGAATCGTATCGAGTCACCCTCACGTGCCTTGTTCAAGGCACGGGCCAGGGGAGATATCCAGCTGATACGCCCCTTGGCGACATCGGTTTCGTCTACGCCGACGATGGTATAGGTGTTCTCGGTACCATCAGCGTCGGCGATGGTGACCCGCGCCCCGAAGAAGATCTGGTCGTTATTGCCTTGACGCAAGGGATCGACCACTTCGGCATTTTCTATGCGCTTGGTCAGGAAGCGGATGCGCCGATCGATTTCCCGCAGGCGCCGCTTGCCATATATATAGTCGCCGTTTTCGGAACGGTCGCCATTCGATGCCGCCCAGGAAACCACCTCGACGACATGAGGGCGTTCGCGCTTGACCAGGTGTTCAAGCTCGTTTTTCAATCGAGCGTGACCGGCCGGCGTGATGTAGTTGCGCGTCCCTGGGGGAAGCTTCAATGCGGGCGAGAGATTCTCTTCATCGTCGCTGTCGCTTTCCCGCACGAACGCCTTGTTCATCAGTAGCCGATGCTGTAGTGCTCGACGTCCACGCGAATCAGTTCGCGCCCGAGCAGGGCGG
Organism: uncultured beta proteobacterium; assembly: GCA_903930395.1. Classification (GTDB taxonomy): domain Bacteria; phylum Pseudomonadota; class Gammaproteobacteria; order Burkholderiales; family Rhodocyclaceae; genus Azonexus. The sequence goes on along the minus strand of CAIYYE010000326.1, from coordinate 3,636 downwards.
CCGTATTCTTGGCAAACTGCTCGGCCCAGGTCCGCTGGTCGCGAAAGCGATTTTCGCCCGCGTATTTGGCAACACTGAGGATGCGGTCAACGGCGAGGATTTTGCCGGTCGGGGTGGCGACGTCGCACTCCAGCACGGTGAACTCATGGTCGAACCATTTGCGGGCTACGTCAGAAGGGGCACCGCCCGCAAATTTGAATTCGAACTCTTTATCCTTACCGAACGAGACAATTACGTGATGTTGCATTTCTCTCTCCTCCTAGAATCATCGGTTCAAGGTATTCTAGCAAAACAACCGAAGCATTCAGGAGCCGAAAATGTCCCTTCATCCGCTGACCGAAGCAGAGATCAGCGAGATTCATGCTCAATTGCATGAATTGCAGGTAGAACATCGTGACCTTGATCTGGTCATTACCCACCTGATCGAGAACCCGCCGCCCGAGGATTTGCTGATTCGCCGGCTGAAGAAGCGCAAGCTATTGCTGAAAGATCGGATCATTCAACTGGAAACCTTGCTGGTCCCGGACATTCCTGCCTAATCAGCACTCGGCGGAATACGGAAGAATATCCAGTAAACCGCGCCTATCGCTCCCGCCACGGCCAGTTCCCACAACACGGGAATCGTCCACACGACGCCTGCCAGCACGGCCAGCAGGAGTGTAAAGACGGCAACCCTGGCGATCAAAGAATAAACGAACCCAGATACCAGGCCAAGGCTGCCATGGCGGCGCTGCACGGAATGGTCAGTATCCATGCCCAGACGATGCCGCCGGCCACCCCCCAGCGGACGGCGCGCGCCCCGCGGGTGGAACCAACGCCGGCAATGGCGCCGGTAATGGTGTGGGTGGTAGACACCGGGATACCGAATGCAGTGGCGAGGAACAGCGTGATGGCGCCGCCCGTGTTGGCACAGAAACCACGCGCCTGATTGAGCTTGGTGATGCGATTGCCCATCGTCTTGACGATGCGCCAGCCGCCGAACATCGTGCCGAGGCCCATCGCCGTGTAGCAGGAGAGCACGACCCAACCGGGAATCGGATCGGAAGTCGTCGAAATCCCCGCCGCAATGAGGAGCATCCAGATAATCCCCACCGTTTTCTGCGCGTCATTACCACCATGACCGAGACTATAGGCCGCCGCCGAGATCAGCTGGAAACGACGAAAATGCTTGTCAACCTTGCGCGGCGCCATATGTCGACAGATCCACGACACAATCACCATCAGGGTTCCGCCGATCATGAAACCGAGGAAGGGCGCGACAAAGATGAACGCGACAATTTTCAGGACGCCCGATGAAATCAGGCTGGCTACACCGGCCTTGGCCACTGCCGCGCCGACCAGCCCACCGACCAGAGCGTGCGAAGACGACGACGGAATGCCGTAATACCAGGTAATGACGTTCCAGACGATGGCACCGACCAGAGCACCGAAGACCACATAGTGATCGACGATGGAGGGATCAATGGTGCCCTTGCCGATGGTCGAGGCGACCTTGAGCTGAAACAGGAAATAGGCAAGGAAATTGAATGCAGCCGCCCAGATGACCGCCTGATGCGGCTTGAGCACACGGGTCGAGACGATGGTGGCGATCGAATTGGCCGCATCGTGGAAGCCGTTCATGAAGTCGAACAGCAAGGCGACAATCACGAGGGTGACAACGACCCCGAGACTGATATTGAGGGTATCCATACCGAGCTGTCCGCTCAGGAGTTTTCGAGGACGATGGCTTCGATCGTGCCGGCGACATCCTTGCAGCGATCAGTCACCGACTCGAGCAATTCGTAGATTTCCTTGAGTTTGACAACCTCGCGCACATCCGGCTCTTCACGGAAAATCTTGGACATGGCGCTGCGCAGCGAGCGATCGGCCTCGGATTCCAGATCATCGATCTCGTGACACAGCTTGAGGATGGCGGGCGCGTTGTCCATGCTGTGCAACAGTTTGATCACCGACTGCACGCAAACACAGCAGTTTTCGGTAACGATAGCCATGGCCTTGGCATCCGCCGGCACACGATTAATGTCATAGAGCGACATCGACTCTGCGACGTCCTGCATGATGTCGAGAATATCGTCCATGCCGTTGATCAGCTGATGGATTTCATCGCGATCAAAGGGCGTGATGAAGGCTGTATGCAGTTGTGACAGGGTGTCGTGGGTAATCGCATCCGCCTCACGCTCGAGCCTGTCGATTTCCTCGGCGAAATGCGGCGCCTGTTCCGGATGATCGACCAGTGCGGCAATCATGTTGGACAAGGCTTTTCCACCCTGCGCAATCAACTCTGCATGCGCGTTGAAAAGATCGAAATACTTGCCCTCCCTGGGCATCAGACGAGCGAACATGACAGTCCTGTTAAGTTTTTATTACAACCAAAAGATTCTACCACTTCGCCACTCATCACCGACAACCCGATTGGCGTTCAAGCCAGCGCTTCCCGCTAAAATGCGGCATGGTCAATCATTCACTTCCACCCGACGCTTTCGGCGACCGCTTTGCCATTGAGCACTTGCCCCTGGCCCGCAAGGCCACCGGTTACGCCGTGCAGATGCTGGGCACGGACAAACTGATTGATCGGGGCACACGTGATTTTCTGCCGATCCGGTCGGCCGCACTCAACGGACTCTTCGACAGTTTCGATGCCGCCCATGCCGCGGCCCGGGCATGGGTGGACAAACACTGCCCAAACCCCGACGACCACCACCTGGCCATCGTGCCGGCCACCTACGACCCTGTATTGCAGCGCCATGTACTCATCTATGGCGTACTTTGCGATCATCCCTGACTCCGGAGCCAGACCATGACCCCGTTCCAAACCCGCAAACTTGGCCAAAGCGACTTGATCGTTCCCGAAGTCTGCCTCGGCACCATGACCTTCGGCGAGCAAACCCCCGAGGCCGACGCCCACGCCCAACTCGATTTTGCCCTGGCCGCCGGCATCGGTTTCATCGATACCGCCGAGATGTACGCCGTGCCACCGCGCGCCGAGACCTGCGGCGCATCGGAGAGTATCGTCGGCCGCTGGCTCAAGCATCAACGCCGCGACCAGATTCAAATCGCCACCAAGGTGGCCGGGCCCAGCCGCAATCTGGGCTGGATACGCAACGGCCCGCCGGCCCTCGACCGGGCCAACATTCGTGCGGCCCTCGACGGTTCATTGCAGCGCCTGCAAACAGACTATGTCGACCTCTATCAATTGCACTGGCCGGAACGCAACCAGCCGATGTTCGGCCAATGGCAGTACGAACCCGAGAAAGAACGCGCAGGCACGCCGATCCGCGAGCAACTCGAAGCCCTGGTCGAACTGGTGCGCGAAGGCAGGATTCGCCATATAGGAGTCTCCAATGAGCACCCCTGGGGCATCATGGAATTCACCCGGCTGGCCGCTGAACTCGGTCTGCCGTATATCGTCTCAACGCAAAATGCCTACAGCCTGCTCAATCGAACCTTTGAAACCGGCCTGGCTGAAGTCTGCCATCGTCAGCAGGTCGGCCTGCTCGCCTATTCGGCCCTGGCTTTCGGCCACCTGACAGGCAAGTACCTGAGCAATCCGCAGGCTGCCGGGCGGATTACCCAATGGCCCAGTTTTGGCCAGCGTTACACCAAGCCGAATGTCCTCCCGGCCGTAAAAGCCTACGT
>CAIYYE010000325.1 GCA_903930395.1 uncultured beta proteobacterium | reverse complement strand
CCACGCGGTTTCCATTTTGGCGGAGCATCAAGTGTATCGGCATCCTGCAGCGGATAGGCGTCGGCCACATAGGCCGGGCCTTTCATCACCATGACAATGAAAGCACCGATTCCCACGGTCAAAACGACAGTCCAGTGCAGGACGATCAGGCTGATCACATAAATATCTGTGGTGCTGACGGCCAGTACATTATCCGGCTCTACGATGAGCCGTACTGCCAATGAGGGGAGGGCGAGCAGCAGGGTGCCGAGCAGGAGTATCCAGGGCAGACGACGGAGGAGCATGCGCTCCTTGCCGGCCGGTGTCAGGGTGAAGCCGGGCAATCGATTGAAAAAATTCATGCCGCATCCTTGATCAATATGGATTTCGTCCAGAACAAAAAATTATTGATATCTTTCAGTGTAGGAAATATTCTTTAATATTGCGACTATTAAATATAATTGTCTAGGACAAATAAGGATATTATCTGTTTTGATATCCTTGAACGTATTGAAAGCCTGCTCATGTCGTCCATACGTACCGTCATCCTTGCCATGTTTTTTGCACTGACCCTGAGCGCCTGCGGCACGGCGCCGCCTGAAGGTCTGCGTCCGGTCAGTCCGTTCGACATCAATCGCTACCTCGGGCAGTGGTATGAAATAGCCCGGCTCGACCATTCATTCGAGCGAGGCATGAGCGACGTCAACGCCACCTACCAGTTGCAGGACGATGGCAGCGTCAAGGTCATCAACCGGGGTTACAACACGCAGCGGCAGGCATGGAAGGAAGCTATCGGACGGGCCGTGTTTGTCGGTGACAGCCAGACGGCGTCGCTGAAGGTCTCCTTCTTTGGACCTTTCTACGGTGGCTATCACGTCATCGCGCTCGATCAGCAGCACTATCGCTGGTCGCTGGTCGCCGGGCCGGACCGTGAGTATCTGTGGATTCTCGCCCGTGAAAAGACGCTGCCGGCCGAGGTTCGCGAGCAATTGGTCGATCAGGCACGGGCGCTTGGTTTTCCCACCGACAAGCTGATCTGGGTCGAGCAAACGCGGACCGATGCGAATTGAACCGGCTGGATAGACGTTAAATATTGCGCGACTTCATACCTTGACTACAACTGGACAAAATGAGTCCAGAGGCTTTTCTGGCTGCGCCGCGCGCCTGGCCGTTCAGTGATCGATTCGATCAGTCAATGCGCCGGGCCGCTTCGGCCGCTCTGGCGGAAAAGTTCGGGCCGGCAATGTCCGCCGCCTTCAGTCCGCGATTGATATCCAGCCCGATCAATCGCCAGTCATGCACCGGCAGGTTGGGGATGGGCTTGCGCAAACGCTCGTGGAAGCGGGTCGGCCAGGTGACGCCGGCGATTTTCCTGTGGTCGAAGAAATCGACCTCGGCGATGGCACCCTGCGTCGACTTCAGTCCTTCCATCGTGAATCGGATGCGGCGTACGAGGTGGTTTTCAGCATCGATGAACAGTAAATAGCGGTCCTCGCCCGACAGCCCGTGGCCGGGGCGACGCATGGCGACCAGGGTTTTGCAGAGGCGGCCTTCGACGTTTTCATCCTCGCCCGTTTCCAGGCTCAGGTTGCCGTCGAGGAAATGGAACGGCCCGGTCAGGAACATCCGGTAGCCGTCAGCAACCAGGGCTGCGGCGGCGAGTACCTCAGGATCCTTGCTCGGCGCGTCGTTGTAGAAAACCTGCACGCTGCCTGTCTTGCGGATGACCTGCTTGCTGCCCTTGGGGCCAAGGTGGTGCTGAGCGATCAGCGGGCCGCCCTTGAAAAGGATGCGCTCCTGCGAGCCCTGACGAAAATCGGCGTCGATCAGCGTAGGTTGCAGCTTGCTGACCAGCCCGTACCACTCGCCGGAATAGGCGACGCTGAGATCATTGATCTGGCGGAAGGCAGCCAGCCCGTGCGCGTCTGCCGACTTCTGCAACAAGGCCCGTGCCGCCGGCTGCTCGCCACTGCCGGCGGTCAGGGGAATGCCACGTGACATGCAGCCGCCAAGCAGCAACAGGAGGGCAAGCGGTAGCAATCTGATCAGGCTGGGGCGCATGT
>CAIYYE010000324.1 GCA_903930395.1 uncultured beta proteobacterium | reverse complement strand
CATCATGCAACTGGCCAGTTGGCTGGAAAAATTTGGTCACAGTGTTCAATTGCATGATTGCCTCGGCCCCTATGCGCCACCGACCATCGCAGAGAATGCCGAGATCGTGCTGGCGACGGATCCGGAAATGGTGGGGTTTTCGGCAACGACGTCCGGCTTCATGGACGCTTTTGAAATTGCCGCCTATATCCGCGCCAAACGTCCGGACATCAGGATTGTTTTTGGCAATGTTCATGTCTCGTCGCTCGGTGCGCCCATCCTTGAACATTTCCCGGAAATTGATTACCTGGTCATAGGCGAAGGTGAAGGTGCTTTCCTCGATCTGGCCGACGGCAAACCGCTCGAGGATGTCGGCAACCTGATTTATCGTGACGAAACCGGAAAAATTCGCATCAATCCGCGGCGCGACAGGATTCTCGACCTCGACGAACTGCCCTTCCCGGCTTACGAAAAATTGGCGGGTTTCCCGCATGCCTATCATCTGCCGCTGTTTGCCTACGAAAAGCATCACGGCGCAACGATGATCACCTCACGCGGTTGTCCCTACACCTGTTCGTTTTGCGATCGCACGGTCTTTGAGCGCCTGTACAAGACCAATTCGGCGCAATACACCTACGATCACATGAAGTACCTGCGGGACAGGTTTGGCGTGTACCACATCAACATGTATGACGACCTCTTCACCGCCAAAAAGCAGCGTGTTTTCGATCTGTGTCAGCTTCTCATTGAAAAACCACTAGGTATTCAGTGGAATTGCGCCATTCGCACGGGCCATACGTCTGATGAAATGTTGGCCAAGCTCAAGCAGGCCGGCGTGCTCATGGTTTCGATGGGCATCGAGTCGGCTGATCCGCAGATGATGGAACGTCACAAAGCTGGTGTCACACTGGATGCCGTTCGTGACACGGTCCGCCAGATCCACGCTGCCGGCATGCGGGCCAAGGGCTTGTTCATCTTCGGCATGCCGGGTGAAACGCCGGAAACGGTCAAGGTGACGAGCGATTTCATTCTGTCGCTCGATCTCGATGAAATGAACATGACCAAGTTCAGTCCGCTACATGGCGCGCCGATCTGGGATGAATGCGCCAACAGCAATGTCTCCGGCGAGATGATCGAGGACTGGCGGCTCATGAACTGCCTGAATTTTGTCTTCCTGCCGCATGGTTTTTCCTCGCGGGAGGAAATGGACGCCCTGTATAACTGGCACGTCAAACGCTTCTACGACAGCAAAGGGTATCGCCGACGCTTCGCCAAGCGACTGTGGGCCCATCGCTGGAGCCTGTGGCACGTGATCAAGCACCTGCCGGAGACCATCGCTGCGGCGCGCTATTTCAGTTCGAACAAGGAGCAGCTAGAGAAGGCCAAACGGGAATTCAAGCTCCACCCGCGCCAGCCAGTCGGCCTGAAGCCTTTTTTGAGCCCTGATTTGCAGGTCGACAATATCGTTGCCATGTCGCCGGTCAGGATTTCACGGCGTGAAGCGATGAAGGCCATCATTCCGCTAGTCGAGGAAGGTAAATCCTGCTGCCCGCCGTCGGCCTTGCAGGCGGCGGTATAATTCCATTTTTTCGTCATGGACATCGGGAAGAATTTCCGTAGTCGGGGAAATGCCCGGATAGTCATCAAGATGGCCAAACAGACATAAAATTAATCGCCGCCACAGAGAACGGAATAAAGGTTTCAATGATGGAACAAGTGCAGCAAGTCGAGCGACGGCAATGTGATGTCCTGGTTATCGGTGGCGGGCCGGCAGGTTCGACCGTGGCGCCGATGCTGGCGGAAAAGGGTTACCGGGTGGTGATACTGGAAAAGGCCCACCATCCACGTTTTCACATTGGCGAATCCCTGCTGCCGGCCAATCTGCCGCTTTTCGAACGGATGGGCATCGCCGAGGAAGTCAAGGCGATCGGCATGCTGAAACCCGGAGCCGAATTTGTCTCGCCCAATCACGACATGTCCTCGGTTTTCAGTTTTGCCGATGCCTGGGACAAGTCCATGCCCCACGCCTACCAGGTCAAGCGCGACCAGTTCGACACCATACTGATCCGGAATGCCGAAAAAAAAGGGGTCGAGGTGCATGAAGGCTGCAAGGCCAAGAGCATCGATTTCCTGCCGGACAATACGGCAGCAATCCGCGCCGTGCATGATGATGGCCGGGAAACCGAATGGCAGGCCCGCTTTGTTGTCGATGCGTCTGGTCGCGATACCTTCCTGGCCAACCGTTTCCAGATCAAGCACCGCAACCCGAAGCACAACAGTTCAGCCATCTACGGTCACTTTACCGGGGCTCAGCGGCACGAAGGCCAGGCCGCGGGCAACATCACCATTTTCTGGTTCGAGCACGGCTGGTTCTGGTTCATCCCGATGCAGAACGACGTGACCAGCATTGGCATGGTGACCTGGCCGTACTACATGAAAACCAAGGGCGAACGCTCCCTTGAACAGTTCCTGATGGACGGTTTTGCCCAGTGCCCCAAGCTGACCATGCGTCTCGAGAAGGCAAAACTGGTCAACGAGATTGAGGCGACAGGTAACTTCTCCTATGTATCCGAGCGCAATCACGGCAACAACTACGTGATGCTGGGCGATGCCTACGCTTTCATCGATCCGGTCTTCTCGTCCGGTGTGCTGCTGGCCATGAACAGTGGCGTCATCGCGGCTGAGGCCATCGATACCTGCCTCAAGACTCCCGCCAAGGCATCGGCAGCGCTCAAGCGTTTCGATGCCTTGATGAAGCATGGCCCAAAAGAGTTTTCGTGGTTTATCTACCGCGTGACCAATCCGATCATGCGCGAGTTTTTCATGGGACCACGCAACGTCTTCCGGGCCAAGGAAGCCGTGTTGTCCATGCTGGCTGGCGATATCTTCGGCAAGACCCCCATCTGGCGATCGATCTGGGCCTTCAAGATGCTCTATTACATCGCTAACATCATGCAGCCGAAGCGGGCCTTCATGGGCTGGAAACGTCGCCGATTCAATATCCGCAAGGTCGACGACGCGGTTGTTTACAACGCCTAGTGAATCTCGAGTTCTTATCCTCGCCCTTTGCGGTTTCACGTGAAACCGGCCGGATACTCGGCGGCGCCGTGATCGGTGAGCCGCCAGGGGCTGCCGTGCCAGCCTGGCCGGAGCAACGTGTGATTGCCCCACTGTTCGGGACGAGCGCAGCAGTCTTTCAGGAAACCTGGCTGGTTGATCAGCCCGTGAGCTCAGGCCAGAGTGAAGGCATCGCCTGGCGACGCTCGGATGACCTGCTCTATGGCGTCATTGAACTCGATGAAGCCGCTTTTCCGGATTCAACGGAATGTTCGGCCCTGCAGGCGGCCAGCGAGGAAGCCTATCGCCGGATTTTCCGCCTGCTTGACGCGCAACAACTGCCCCATCTGTGGCGGGCCTGGAATTACATGGCGGAGATCAATCGCGAAACGAATGGCCTGGAGCGCTATCGCCAGTTCAATATCGGTCGCCAGGATGCCTTCCTCGAATGTCATCGCGGCGCCACCGGCAACGTCCCGGCGGCTTGTGCCATCGGACTGGCCGGTGCGCCGTTGAGCATTGCTTTCATGGCCGGCCCGGCACCGGCAGTGCCCCTCGAGAACCCGCGTCAGGTCAGTGCTTACAATTATCCGTCCGATTACGGCCCGCGCAGCCCGACCTTCTCGCGGGGGGCGCTGGCCTATCTCCCGGCTCAGGAACTGCTGTTCATCTCGGGCACGGCGAGCATCGTCGGCCATCAGACTGTTGCGCCGGGCGATCCGGCGGGGCAATGCCGTGAATCGATGGCCAATATCGCAGCAGTGGTCACCGAGGCTAACCGGAAATGTCGTACCGGCCCGTATGTCCTGAGCCAACTTTCCTACCGGGTTTACGTGCGTCGGGCCGAT
>CAIYYE010000323.1 GCA_903930395.1 uncultured beta proteobacterium | reverse complement strand
GTTCGACGACTTGCGGACTTTGCAGCGAGAAGTCAGTCGCTAGTTAGCAGTTGCTACCTAGCGACTAGCCTCACACCCAGCCCAGCAGCCCCAGCCCGGCCCCGACCGCGATCAGCCACAGCGGATGCAACTTGGTCCGCAAATTGGCGACGAGGGTCGCCGCCACAAGTAGCCAGGGTGCCCAGCCGAACGCCGCGGCCTGGGCGATCAGCGTGGCGCCGGAGAAGATCAGGCCGACGGCCAGCGGTGCGACACCGAGACTGACGGCCTTTTGCCAGCGTCGGCCGGAAAAACTCTCCCAACGGTCGATGAGAAGATAGATCAGGATGCTCATCGGCAGACACATGGCCAGCGTCGCCGCAAAGGCCCCCGCCAGTCCGCCGACCTCCCAGCCAATCAGCGTCACGACCAGCACATTAGGCCCCGGCGCGGCCTGGGCGATGGCGTAGAGATGGGTGAAGGTGGTGTCGTTGAGCCAGTGATGATTTTCCACGACGACGCGATGCATTTCCGGCAGCAGCGCGGTCGCGCCACCGAAGGCAACAAAGGAGAGTAGCGCGAATTCGAGGAAAAGATCGATGACGATCATTTTCTCCCCAGGCGCCAGTAAGCTACACCGCCGGACAGGATCAGCCCGGCGATCATGACCGCCGGCATCGGCCAGCGCAGGCCGGCAATCGCCGCGACGGTGAGCGCAGTGAAGGGCAGAAAATACGCCTTGTCCTTGATCGCCGCACCCATCCGCCAGGCCATGCCGAAGAGCAGGCCGCAGCCGACGGCGGCGATGCCGCGCAGCATGGACTGGACGGACGCCAGACTACCGTAGTGGTCATAGAGCAAGGCGAGCAGCAGGACAATGGCAATCGGTCCGGCGAGCAGGCCGACCGGCGCGACGATGGCGCCCGGCAGACCGCAATAGCGCTTGCCAACGACAACGGCCAGATTAACCACATTGGGCCCCGGCAAAAACTGGCAGAGGCCGAGCTGGGCATTGAACTGCTCGGCGCTCATCCACTTTCTTTCTTCAACCAGCATGCGCCGGGCAAAGGGCAAAACACCGCCAAAGCCGGACAGGCCAACCGACGAAAAGCCCAAAAAAAGCGCCCGGAGGTCCGGGCGGCTGGGTGAGTCCTGGGTATCCAAATGCAGCCTCAGTTATCGAGCCGGAATTCGGCCGACCTGGCGTGTGCCGGCAGACCTTCGCCGTGCGCCAGGGTCGAGGCAATCCGGCCCAGGGTCTGCGCCCCGGCCTGCGACACCTTGATCAGGCTGGTCCGCTTCTGGAAGTCATAGACGCCGAGTGGCGACGAGAAACGGGCGCTGCCGGAAGTCGGCAGCACGTGATTCGGGCCGGCACAGTAGTCCCCCAGCGACTCCGAGGTGTAATGGCCGATGAAAATGGCGCCGGCGTGGTGAATCTTGCCGACCCATGGATCGGGATCGGCTAGTGCCAGTTCGAGGTGCTCGGGCGCGACGCGGTTGGCGATGGCAATCGCCTCGTCGAGATCGCGCACCAGAATGAAGGCGCCGCGATTGGTCAGCGAGGTTTCAATCACCTCACGCCGGGGCATGGTCGGCAGCAGTTTTTCAATGCTGGCCTGGACCTGCTCAATGAAGCCGGCGTCGGTACAGATCAGGATCGATTGCGCCAGTTCGTCATGCTCTGCTTGCGAGAAGAGGTCCATCGCCACCCAGTCCGGATTGCCGGAACCGTCCGTAACGACGAGGATTTCCGAGGGGCCGGCGATCATGTCGATGCCGACGATGCCGAAGACCCGGCGCTTGGCACAGGCGACATAGGCATTACCGGGACCGACGATCTTGTCCACCTGCGGCACGGCCTCGGTACCATAGGCCAATGCCGCCACGGCCTGGGCGCCACCAATGGTGAACACGCGGTCGACACC
>CAIYYE010000322.1 GCA_903930395.1 uncultured beta proteobacterium | reverse complement strand
GGGTGAAGGGGTTGCGACTGACCCCTCGCCCTGCCCCGCCGAGCCTTGCGAGCTATCGCGATGCCAGCCGCGCCGTCCTGCCGGATCCACACCCATGAATATGATGACCAGCACCGATAATTTCGACGCCGGCGTCACCCATGTGACAGCAGAAAACTTTAACAGCCTCGTGAAAAATTATCCCTGGCGGGTGCGCCAAGCCCTTGGCTTCGCCTTGATGCTCGAGCGCGGCGCGCTGGAAGTCCATTTGCCCGATGGTTGCAAATTTCGTTTTGCTGGAAGCGAAGACGGCCCCGAGGCCCTGATGATCATCCATGATCTCGATTTCGCGCGCCATCTGGCAAGCGGCGGCGAGGTCGGCATTTCTGAGGCTTTTCTGCATGGCCATTGGGAAAGCCCCAACCTCACGCGCTTTCTTGAGCTCTTCTGCGTCAACCAACCCGTCATTCAGCGGCTTCTCGATGGAAAACCTTTCGTGCGTTTTCTGCAACGCGTCCGCCATTGGATGAACCGCAATACGAAGGCCGGATCGAAACGCAATATCCATGCGCATTACGACCTCGGCAATCAATTCTACTCAGCCTGGCTCGACAAGACGATGACCTATTCATCGGCTCTCTTCACCAGCCAGACCGGCGATCTCGCCTCGGCGCAGACCGAGAAATATGCCAATCTGGCGCGCGAAATCGATTTGCGGGCAGAGCATCATGTGCTGGAAATCGGCTGTGGCTGGGGCGGCTTTGCCGAAATGGCCGTCGATCAAGGCTTGGCCGTCACCGGCCTGACCCTGTCGCCGGCCCAGCTCGCCTGGGCGCAACAGCGCGTCCCGGCAGCCGACCTGCGCCTGCAGGACTACCGCGACACGAACGAGCGCTTCGATCACATCGTCTCCATCGAAATGTTCGAAGCCGTCGGCGAACGCTTCTGGCCCGGCTATTTCAAGACCGTGGCCAGGGCGCTGAAACCGGGCGGCCGGGCGGTGATCCAGAGCATCACCATCCGCGACGACCTGTTCGCCAGCTACCGCAAAGGCACCGATTTCATCCAGCAATACATCTTCCCCGGCGGCATGCTGCCCTCGCGCCGCGCCTTCCGCGCCGCCGCTGCCCGCCAGGGCCTGGCCGTCCGCCACGAATACGCCTTCGGCCTCGACTACGCGCGCACCCTGGCCGAGTGGCGCCACGCCTTCGAAGCCCACTGGCCGGCCATTGCCGCCCAGGGCTTCGACGAAACCTTCCGCCGCCTCTGGCGGATGTACCTGTGCTACTGCGAGGCCGGCTTCCTGGCCGGGAACGTCGATGTCGTCCAGTTCGAACTTACCCATCGCTGAGCGGCCGGCGGCTGGGCGCCCAAGCGGCGAATGCTACGGTCGCCGGCAAAAAATGGCCAAAATCGAAATTTTTTCGGCGCCGCGTCGTCGGCTGCTGCTTGGTCTGGCAGGCCTACCCCTGGCTGCGCACCCCTGGTCGGCCTTCGCCAGCACCGACCAGATGGCCGGCCTGTCGCGCTGGGGCAGCGGCGAATTCCGGCGCTTCGGCTTTCTCGTCTATGAAGCCACGCTGTGGGCCGGCGACGACCCGCAACGTCCGCCGCTGGCGCTGAAGCTGACCTACCGGCGCAACATTGCTGGCCAGGCCATCGCCGAGGCCAGCGTCAAGGAAATCCGCCAGCTCGGCATCGCCGACGAAACTACCCTGCAGCGCTGGGGGCAGCAGATGACTGCCCTCTTCCCCAACGTCAAACCCGGCGACCACATTACCGGCCACTACCGGGCCGAGGGCGTGCAATTCCATTTCAACAACCGGCTCCTCGGCGGTATCGACGACCCGGCCTTCGCCCGCGCCTTCTTCGCCATCTGGCTCGACCCGAAGACCAGCGCGCCCGACCTGCGCGCCGCGCTGCTCAAGCGCCCGGCAGCCTGAGATGACCACCGGCCACGTCCTCGCCTATGGCCTGCTCGGCCTGCCCCTGGCCTTCGCCGCGTTGCCGATCTACGTCCATGTGCCGCGCTTCTACGCCGAAACGACCGGCCTGTCGCTGGCCCTGCTCGGCTTCATCCTGCTCGGCGCCCGCCTGCTCGATGCCGGCATCGACCCCTGGCTCGGCTGGCTGGCCGACCGGGTTTCCCGCCGGCGCATGC
>CAIYYE010000321.1 GCA_903930395.1 uncultured beta proteobacterium | reverse complement strand
GTCGTGGCTCGTTACATGACCAAAAAACCGTTTGATTACCCCACACGGTTCCCAAATTATTTCGTAACTCAAGATAGACCTCTGACCAATTTTTCGCCAATCTAACGTAATTCAAATGACTTAGAAAGACGAAAACTGGTCAACTGAACTGGGGTTCGATTTTCCTTCGTCAATGACCGCAAGCACTGCTTACGAGACGTTTTCACAAGAAAGGCCGATGATGGCAGTGGGCACCAAGCTGTCCCCCAAATGAAAAAGCCGCCAGTGTTGATCTGGCGGCTTTTTTCCGGTTGAGGAGCGTGGAATTCGCTTAAACGACCGCACCGTCCTCGTTGGCACCTTCAATCGTCTTTGGTTTGACGATGAACTGTTCGCGCGAGACGCCTAGCCACATGACGAGCGGGCTGGCGACGAGGACCGAGGAGTAGATGCCGAAGCAGATGCCGATGGTCAGGGCCATGGCGAAGTAGTGCAGGGTTTCGCCGCCGAAGATGAGCATCGACAGCACCATGAGCTGCGTACAGCCGTGCGTGATGATGGTCCGGCTGATGGTGCTGGTGATGGCGTGGTCGAGGACTTCCGGCGTGGTCAGGCCGCGTACCTTCTTGAAGGTTTCACGGACCCGGTCGAAGACGACGACAGACTCATTGACCGAGTAGCCGAGCACGGCGAGCACCGCCGCCAGCACGGAGAGCGAGAACTCCCACTGGAAGAAGGCGAAGAAACCGAGAATGATCACCACGTCGTGCAGGTTGGCGATGATGGCCGAGACCGAGAAGCGCCACTCGAAGCGGAAGGCCAGGTAGATGACGATGCCGATGACGACCAGCAGCAGGGCCATGGCGCCGTTTTCAGCGAGTTCTTTGCCGACCTGCGGGCCAACGAACTCGACGCGACGCAACTCGGCGCCCGGTGCCTCGGCTTCCAGCGACTTCATGACCGATTCGCCGATCTGGTTGCTGTTCTGGTCGGCCTTGAGCGGCAGGCGGATCATGACGTCCTGCGAGGAACCGAAGTTCTGCACGGCGTAGTCGGAGAACCCGGCCTTGCCCAGGGCGCCGCGTATCTTTTCGAGGTCAGCAGCCTGCGCGTAGTGGGTTTCGATCAGGGTGCCGCCGGTGAATTCGACCGACAGGTGCAGGCCCTTGGTGAAGAGGAAGGCGACTGCCAGCAGGAAGGTGATGAGCGAAATGACATTGAACTTCAGCGCATGGCGCATGAAGGGAATGTCTTTGTGGATGCGGAAAAATTCCATGTTCGTTTTTCCTTCTTATTTGCCGGGGGTGGCCGTGGTGCCGGGTTTCCACAGTTGGCCGATGGCCACCTTGGTCAGTTTCTTCTTGTTGCCGTAGATCAGGTTGACCAGGCCGCGCGAGACGAAGACTGACGAGAAGATCGAGGTCAGGATGCCCAGGCAATGGACCACGGCAAAGCCGCGGATCGGGCCGGAACCGAAGATGAGCAGGGCGAGACCGGCGATCAGGGTGGTGATGTTGGAGTCGAGAATGGTCGCGAAAGCACGTTCGTAACCTTCCGCGATGGCACCCTGCGGCGGCATGCCGCTACGAAGTTCTTCACGGATACGCTCGTTGATCAGCACGTTGGCGTCGATGGCCATACCGAGCGTCAGCGCGATGGCCGCGATGCCGGGCAGGGTCAGCGTGGCCTGCAGCAGCGACAGGATGGCGACCAGGAAAAGCAGGTTGGAAGCCAGGGCGATGACCGAGACGACACCGAACATCTGGTAATAGAGAATCATGAAGACGGCGATGGCGGCAAAACCCCACATCGTCGAATGGAAACCCTTCTGGATGTTCTCGGCACCGAGCGAGGGGCCGATGGTGCGTTCCTCGATGATGTCCATCGGCGCGGCGAGCGAACCGGCGCGCAACAGCAGGGCCGTGTCGTTGGCTTCCATGGTGCTCATGCGGCCGGAAATCTGCACGCGGCCGCCGCCGATTTCGCTGCGGATGACCGGGGCGGTGACGACCTCGCCCTTGCCCTTTTCGATGAGCAGGATGGCCATGCGCTTGCCGACGTTTTCGCGCGTAATGTCCTTGAAGATGCGGGCGCCGGCCGAGTCGAGCGTCAGATGAACCGCCGCTTCGTTGGTCTGGTTGTCGAAGCCGGGCTGGGCATCGGTCAGGCGGTCGCCGGTCAGGACAACCTGTTTCTTGACGAGCAGGGGCTGGCCGCCGCGTTCGTTGTACACCTCGGAACCAAACGGCGGATTGCCGGCCATGGCGGCTTCGAGTGCGCCGGCCGAGTCATCGACCATGCGGATTTCGAGGGTCGCGGTACGACCCAGGATGTCCTTGGCCTTGGCCGTATCCTGGACGCCGGGCAACTGGACGACGATGCGGTCGGCGCCCTGCTGCTGGATGATAGGCTCGGCGACGCCGAGTTCGTTGATCCGGTTGTGCAGGGTCGTGATGTTCTGCTTGAGGGCGAATTCGCCGAGCTTTTTCTGGGCTTCCGGCTTGAGCGTGGCGACCAGTTTCGGTTCGCTGGCATCGCCGGCTTCAGTGACGATCAGGTCGGGCTGGCTGTCGCCGATGGCGAAGCGGGCCTTGTCGCGGGTTTCGCTGTCGCGGAACTTGACGACAATGCGCTCGCCTTCCCGATTGACGCCGCCGTGACGCAGGTTCTTGTCGCGCATGACGGTGCGCAGGTCGGCCGAGGTCGAATCGAGCTTCTTGGTCAGCGCGCCCTTCATGTCGACTTGCAGCAGGAAGTGCACACCACCGCGCAGGTCGAGGCCGAGGTACATCGGCAGCGCATGCAGCGAGGTCAGCCACTGCGGCGAAGCGGCCAGCAGGTTGAGGGCGACGACGTATTGCGGGTCAGCAGCATTCGGGTTGAAGGTCTTTTCCAGGATGTCCTTGGCCTTCAACTGGGTATCGGTATCCTTCAGGCGGGTCTTCACGCCATTGAAGTCGAGCTGGATGCCGTCGTGCGTGATGCCGGCTGCTTTCAGGGCTTCCTCGACGCGGGCCTGTGCCCTGGCGTCAACCTTGATCGTGACCTTGGCGCTGGAGACCTGGACAGCCGGCGACTCGCCAAAGAAATTGGGCAGGGTATAGACGAAGCCGAGCAGCAGCGCGACGGCGATGGTGATGTACTTCCAGAGTGGGTAGCGATTCATGGCGGCTTCAAAGCGACAAAGGCGGCACGATGGCCGCCTTTTGGGGTGATTACAGCGACTTCAGCGTGCCCTTGGGCAGAACCAGGCCGATCGACGGCTTCTGCACGACGACTTCGGTGCCGGCGGCGATTTCGACGGTGACGTAGCTGTCACCGACCTTGATGACCTTGCCGACGATGCCGCCCTGGGTGACGACTTCATCGCCCTTGGCCAGGGCTTCGAGCAGCGCCTTGTGTTCCTTCGACTTCTTCATCTGCGGGCGAATCATCAGGAACCACAGCACGACGAACATCAGGATCATCGGCAGCATCTGCATCAGGCCGCCCGTCGGGTCGGTGGCTGCAGCGGCGGTTTGGGCGTGGGCAAGACTAATCATGGGGATAACTCCGGATAACTAAGAAATTCAGAACGCGCGATTCTATCACTCGCCGGATGACCGATTGCGGACAAACGCGTCGGTCCATTGGCTGAAGGTGCCGGATTCAATCGCGGCGCGCATTTCGGCCATGATCACCTGATAGAAATGCAGGTTGTGGATGGTGTTGAGCATGCCACCGAGGATTTCGCCGTGGCGGAAGAGGTGATGCAGGTAGGAGCGGCTGAACTGGGTGCAGGTGTAGCAGCTGCAACTCGGGTCGAGCGGGCCGGTGTCGAGCTTGTAGCGGGCGTTCTTGATCTTGACGTCGCCGAAGCGGGTGAACAGGTGGCCGTTGCGGGCGTTGCGGGTCGGCATCACGCAGTCGAACATGTCGATGCCGGCGGTCACCGAGCGGACGAGGTCTTCCGGCGTGCCGACGCCCATCAGGTAGCGCGGCTTATGGGTCGGCATGCGCGGGGCGACGTGGGCGAGGACGCGCACCATGTC
Organism: uncultured beta proteobacterium; assembly: GCA_903930395.1. Classification (GTDB taxonomy): domain Bacteria; phylum Pseudomonadota; class Gammaproteobacteria; order Burkholderiales; family Rhodocyclaceae; genus Azonexus. The sequence continues at coordinate 2,121 of CAIYYE010000321.1, read as the reverse complement.
TTCCTTCGGTTCGCCGACCGAAAGGCCGCCGATGGCCATGCCGTCGAAGCCGATGTCGTCGAGACCGGCCAGCGACTCGTCGCGGAGGTCTTCGTACATGCCGCCCTGGATGATGCCGAACAGGGCGTTGCTGTTTTCCAGCTTGTTGTGTTCGTCGCGGCTGCGGCGCGCCCAGCGCATGCTCATGCGCATCGACTTGGCAGCTTCTTCGTGGGTTGCCGGATAGGGCGTACATTCGTCGAAGATCATGACGATGTCGGAGTTGAGCACCTTCTGGATCTGCATCGAGATTTCCGGCGTCAGGAAGAGCTTGGCACCGTCGTGCGGCGAGCTGAACTTGACGCCTTCCTCGGTGATCTTGCGCATGGCGCCCAGCGAGAAAACCTGGAAGCCGCCGGAGTCGGTGAGGATGGGCTTCTGCCAGTTCATGAAGTCGTGCAGGCCGTTATGGGCCGCGATGACGTCCAGCCCCGGGCGCAGCCAGAGGTGGAAGGTGTTGCCGAGGCAGATTTGCGCGCCGATGTCGTGCAGCGACTGCGGCGTCATGGCCTTGACCGTGCCGTAGGTGCCGACCGGCATGAAGACGGGGGTCTGGATCTGGCCATGGGCCAGGGTCAGGGTTCCGCGGCGGGCGGCGCCATCGGTCTTGAGGAGATCAAATTGCATCGGTGGGTTGTCCAGTTTTTTCCAGGAGCATGGCGTCGCCATAGCTGAAGAAGCGGTAACGCTCGGCCACGGCGTGGGCGTAGGCGGCGCGGATGTTGGCGTAGCCGGCAAAGGCCGAAACGAGCATGAGCAGCGTCGATTTCGGCAGGTGGAAATTGGTGATCAGGCGGTCGACGACCTTGAAGCGGTAGCCGGGGGTGATGAAAATGCTGGTTTCGGCGCTGCCGGTTTGCACCGTGCCGTCCGCCTTGCCAGCCGACTCCAGCGCCCGCAGGCTGGTCGTGCCGACCGCGATGACGCGGCCGCCAGCGGCGCGGGTCGCGGCAATGGCCTCGGCGGTTGCGGCGGGAATCTCGAAACGCTCGCTGTGCATGCGGTGATCGGCGATTTGCTCGACGCGCATGGGGCGGTAGGTGCCGGCGCCGACATGCAGGGTCAGGAAGGCGGTGTTGATGCCCTGCGCGCGCAGCGTGTCCAGCATGGCTTCGTCGAAATGCAGGCCGGCGGTGGGCGCGGCGACGGCGCCCGGTTCTCGCGCATAGACCGTCTGGTAGCGGGTTTCGTCGGCACCTTCGGCCGGGTGTTCGATGTAGGGTGGCAGCGGCAATTTGCCGTATTGCTCGGCCAGTTCCCAGAAATTGCCGGCGTCGACCAGTTCGAGCGCGAAGAAATCGCCGTCGGTGCCGGCCCGGCCGCTCATGCGGACGTCGAAGGCGTCGGCCAGGCGCATGCCGCGACCGGTCTTCGGCGCCTTGCTGGCGCGGATCTGGCAAATTGCGTGGGTGGCGTCGACGATCCGTTCGAGCATTATTTCGACCTGCCCGCCGGTGTCCTTTTTGCCAAAAAAGCGCGCCTTGATCACGCGCGTGTCGTTGAAGACCAGCAGGTCGCCAGCCTTGAGCAAAGCAGGCAGATCGGCGAAGCGACGGTCGACTACGTGCTCGCCACAGACGTGCAGTAGACGGCTGCCCCGGCGCTCGGCGGCGGGGTGCTGGGCAATCAGTTCGGGCGGGAGGGGAAAGTCGAAGTCGTCGACAGTCAACGACATGGGCAGAATCCGTTTTGATGAATGCGGCGGGCGGGAATTGACCTGCGTGGCCAAGGGCTTGCGCCACGGGAGGGGCCACATTCTATCACCGGGGCGATCTATTCTCCGCGCCGCCGCCCCGGCCTGCTGTCGACGGGCAAAAAAAGCCCCGCCAGCGGACGGGGCCTGGGTCATGCGGGCGGTTTTCCTTGCTCAGGAACAGCCTTTCTTGCTTTTTGCATGCATGCCGGCCGCCTTGGCATCGGCTTCGCTCATGTAGGAACCGGCCTTGGTCTTGCCGTAAAACTTGGTGTCCGGACAGTGATAAACCTTCGACCCGGCATTGGCCCAGACCTTGCCATTGCCGCCGCCCGGTGCCGCCGTTTCCGGGGTCTGGAAGGCTTTTTTCTTGACCGGGGGTGGCGTCG
>CAIYYE010000320.1 GCA_903930395.1 uncultured beta proteobacterium | reverse complement strand
TTCGGTAATCAGCACACCTGCACCAGCCACGCCGGTCGGGTGGAATTGCCAGAACTCCATATCCTCAAGCGGGATGCCTGCACGCGCCGCCATACCCAAACCGTCGCCAGTGTTAATAAAGGCATTGGTTGAAGAGTAAAAGATACGACCGGCACCGCCGGTGGCAAAAATAGTGGCACGAGCGTGGAAAATTACGATCTGGCCGGTTTCCATTTCCATGGCGGTAACACCGAGGACGTGACCTTCTTCGTCGCGAATCAGGTCAAGCGCCATCCATTCCACGAAGAACTGGGTATTGGCCTTGACGTTGCGCTGGTACATCGCGTGCAGCATGGCGTGACCGGTACGGTCAGCAGCAGCACAGGAGCGACGCACCGGCTTTTCGCCGAAGTTGGACATGTGGCCGCCGAACGGACGCTGATAGATCTTGCCGTCATCGGTACGGTCGAAAGGCATGCCGTAGTGTTCGAGTTCAACGACCACTTCATTGGCCTTCTTGCACATGAATTCGATCGCGTCCTGGTCGCCGAGCCAGTCGGAACCCTTGACGGTGTCGTACATGTGCCACGTCCAGTGGTCTTCCTCGGAGTTGCCGAGCGAAGCGGCCACCCCGCCCTGCGCTGCAACGGTGTGCGAACGGGTCGGGAAAACCTTGGACAGAACGGCGGTCTTCAGACCAGCCTCGGACAATTGAATGGCGGAACGCAGACCGGCGCCACCGGCGCCAACGATCACCGCATCAAACTTGAGAACAGGAATACTCACGCTTACAGCCTCCAGAGAATCGCAGCAGCCCACGCGGTGTAGCCCACCAGCGCCGTAGCGGTCAGAACGTGCAGGGACAGGCGCAGGCCAGTCGGCTTCACGTAGTCCATCCAGATGTCACGTATGCCGATCCAGGCGTGATAGAACAGACTGACGAAGAAAAGGAAAGTCAGGAACTTGATGACGCCGTTGGCAAAAATACCTTGCCAGGCTTCAAAGGTCGACGGACGGGCAATCAGCAGTACTGCGGCGATCAACACCGAGTAAACCGCCATGATGACGGCCGTCGCACGCTGGATGATCCAGTCCTTGAGGCCGTAGTGGGCACCGACAACAATACGGTTGATCACAGCAGCACCCCCCAGAGGATCAGGGTCAGCGGAATGCTGACCGCCAGAACGATACCTGCCGACTTGCGGGCAGCTTCTTTCTCGATACCGACATGCAGATCGAGCAGCAGGAAGCGGATACCGGCACAGAAGTGATGCACGAAGGCCCAGAGCAGACCTGCCAGAATCACCTTGACCGGCAACATCCCGGCCACCGACTGGAAGGTGGCAAAACTTTCAGGGGAACCTACGCTGGCGCCGAAGAGCCAGAGCAATACCGGGATACAAAGAAACAATCCGGCACCGCTGACGCGATGAAGAATTGAAACCTTGCCCGGCAGCGGCAACTTTATTGTAGTCAAGTCCAAATTTTTTGGACGTTTCTTGATGGTCATTTCTGCCATGAACGTCATCCCTCGCGTGAAGATGCGGTTATCCGCTTTTACGTGGTTTGAAAAGAACCGTAATTATACATTCAAAACTAGGTAGAACATGCCTTGCCGGGCGTATTCAGCGCTAGTTCTAACGCACTACCAGCGGTCACCCCAGATCATTCCGGTAGTAATGATGATGCGTCGAATAAAGCCCGCGCCGCCACTCTACCGGCTTGTTGCCATACGTATAAGCCGTCCGCTCGACCAGCAGCAGGGGCTCACCCAGCTTGACCCCGATCATCGCGGCACTTTGGGCATCGGCGGCAACCGCCCGCAAATGCTCCTCCGCATGAATCATGCGTACCCCGAAATCGGTTTCAAAAAGACTGTAAAGGGAACGCTCACCACCCCGCAGGCTTTCCAGCGTCAGCCCGTCAAACAGATCAGCCACCAGATAGATCTGATCGAAGACCACCGGCTCACCACTGAAACGCAATAGCCGCTTGACGTGCAGCACCGCGTCACCCGGTGCCAGACCGAGCACCGCCGCCACCTCTGGCGTTGCGGCAATGGCCTCGCAGAAGAACGGGTCGCTGACGGCATGCGTCGCCTTGCCATCATCCGGGACCAGACGGAGAAAACGATAAAAGGAGCGCGGGTCATTGTGGGTCGCCACAAAAGTGCCCTTGCCCTGTCGGCGAACCAGCAGGTTCTCCGCCGCCATCTCGTCGATTGCCTTGCGTACCGTTCCCTGGCTGACATTGAATCGTGTCGCCAGCTCCCCTTCGCTGGGTATCGCATCCCCCGGCCCCCACTCCCCCTCTTCCAGGCTACGGATCAGGAAATCCTTGATCTGCCGATAGAGCGGACTGAAGGTGGGCGAACCTAGGCGAGAAGGAGGACGTGATGCGTCGCGAGTCATGGTCCAAATTTCAGCACATTTCCAGCAGACCGTCCACGAAAAGTTATCTTATATAAGACCATGAAGCATCCGGGAACCAAGGTTTTCCAATAGAGGGGCAAGCACCCATGCCTATCGACGCCACCTCCGCAACCGTCAGACCGACCGCAAAACCAGATATATGCCGTAGTAATATTCACCATTTTGCGGAAAGGGCGGGTAACCGAATATGCGCGCATTTATCCTGGGGAGCTTGATGGCTAGCATCGTTTGGGTTTTCCTGTCCCTGGATGGCGGAAACAAGGCCCGAGAAATCTGGGACAACTTCCACGAATCACGACGGGCCTCAGCGACGCAGGATTTGGCAAAAGAGAGGGAAAGCGCATTCGTCGAACAATTCCGGCCTGCCAGACGATGCCTGGCCCCGCCCGGCGAACTCAAAAAACTGGAATGCCAGAATCGCCAGGCGATGGCGCGGGAAAGCTTTTACGCCGAATGGAACCGGGCCAACGCCAAACGCTTCCCGAAATAAGCCGGGATACAGCTGCTCCAGTGCCGTACCCGGGATAGCCTTGCCCTTCACCCGAAAAGTCTTCTATAAGACACATGATGAATTGACAGAAAAACGCCGAACTTCTAACATCGGCAGTCTCTCGTGCCCACTCACGCAAGGAAGCAAAAAAAGGCGGGTAATCGAGCGAATTCGAACAATTTCAATCACGCTGTTTCAAACAGGAGCGATACATGTCCAAAGCACCCATGCGCGTTGCCATTACCGGCGCCGCCGGCCAGATCGGTTATAGCCTGCTGTTCCGCATTGCCTCCGGCGAAATGCTCGGCAAAGACCAGCCGG
>CAIYYE010000319.1 GCA_903930395.1 uncultured beta proteobacterium | reverse complement strand
GGCTTCGAAGAACCTGTACGACCTGCCGCCGGAAGAAGATGCAGCCATCCCGACCGTCTGTGCCTCCCTCGAGGAAGCCCTGGCTGCCCTGGAAGCCGATCACGAGTTCCTGACCCGTGGCGGTGTCTTCTCCAACGACTGGATCGATGCCTACATCACCCTGAAGATGGACGAAGTGAACAAGGTTCGCATGACGACTCACCCGGTCGAGTTCGACCTGTACTACTCCTGCTAATCAGCCGGGTAGCTGAAGAAGGGCGGGTTTTTCCCGCCCTTTTTTTGTCTACTAATTTCAGGCCCGGTCCTTAAGTTCGTTACACTCAGGAAATTGACAGGAATGTTGCCGATGACACGCCGCCCGCTTGCCCTGCTGATCGCCTTGTTGCCCCTCGCGGCCTCAGCCCAGGTGATTTACAAATGTACCGATGCCAGCGGTGGCACGGTCATTTCGAACGCGCGTGTCGAAAAGAATTGCAAGGCCATCGTCAGTGCTTCCGAAAATCCGCAGCCCGCCCCGGTCAAGCCGCGCGCCGGCGCTACGGCCAATCCTTCGCCCGCCGGTTTTCCCCGCGTCCAGGAAGATACCCAGAAGGCGCGTGACGGCGACCGCCGCCACATTCTCGAGCAGGAACTGGCCGGCGAACAGCGCAATCTGCAGCAGGCGAAGAAGGAACTGGCCGAGCAGGAAGCAGCCCGCACCCCACCCGACCGCCTCGTCGCCTATCGCGAGCGCGTTGGCCAGCACGAGCGGAATATCCAGGCGATTCAGAAGGAGCTGGCGGTTAGTCGCTAGTTATTGGTCGCTAGCCAAGTTAGAGGGCGCCGCGGCGCCCTTTTTTCTGGCTAAAAACTTGCGACTAACAACTACCGACTGACTTTGTACCAGGCCGCATACAGTGCCGGCAGGAAAAGCAGGGTCAGCGCCGTGGCCACGATGAGGCCGCCCATGATGGCGACGGCCATGGGGCCGAAGAAATCGTTGCGCGAGAGCGGAATCATGGCCAGAACGGCCGCCGCGGCGGTCAGTACGATGGGCCGGAAGCGTCGCACCGTCGATTCGACAATCGCCTCCCAGCGTGGTCGGCCGGCCGCTATGTCCTGCTCGATCTGATCGACGAGAATCACCGAGTTGCGCATGATCATGCCGAACAGGGCAATGGTGCCAAGCAGCGCCATGAAGCCGAAGGGCTGATTGAAGACGAGCAGGAAAAGCGTGATGCCGATGATGCCGAGCGGCGCGGTCAGCAGAACCATGACGACGCGCGAAACGCTCTGCAACTGGATCATCAGGACGGTCACCACGACCAGCACGAAGAGCGGTATGCCGGCCATGACCGAGCCGGAACCCTTGGAGGACTCTTCGACCGAGCCGCCGGTGGCGATGTGATAGCCATCCGGTAGCTTGGCTTCGATGGCATCGATGGCCGGCTTCAGGTGGCCGACGATGGTGGCGGGTTGCGTCTTGTCGTAAAGGTTGGCGCGCACCGTGATTGTCGGCAGACGGTCGCGCCGCCAGACCAGGCCGGGTTCGAAGCTGTGCTTGAGGCGGCCGATCTGGCTCAGCGGGACGCTCTTCCCGGCGCGGGTCGGCACGGACAGGTCGTCGAGCAAGGAGAGGTGGCTGCGTTCCTCGCGGTCGCCGCGCAGGACGACGTCGATGCTCTTCTCGCCCTCGCGGTAGGTGGTCACCGTAAAGCCGTTCAGCGACATGTTGAGCAGCGCTGCAATGTCCTGGCTGGAAACGCCGAGCAGCCGCGCCTTGTCCTGGTCGATTTCGATCTCGACCGATTTGGACAGTTCGCTCCAGTCGACGTTGATGTTCGACAACTCCGGGTCCTGGCGCATGGCCGCGGCGACCTGGCCGGCTACCTGGCGCAGGATGGCCGGGTCTTCGCCGGAGACGCGGTATTGCACCGGATAGCCGACCGGCGGGCCGTTCTCGATGCGGGCGATATTGCCGCGGGCGGCGAAGCTGTCGCTCTCGAACAGCTTGATCAGGCGCTCGCGCAGGGCTTCGCGGGCTTCGACATGGCGCGTCACGATGACGAACTGGCCGACGTTACTCGATGGCATCTGCTGGTCGAGGCTGAGGTAGTAGCGCGGCGAGCCGGAACCGATGTAGGCGATGAAGTGCTCGTACTGGTCGAATTCTGCCTTGTCCTTGGCCAGCCACTGCTCAAGCTTGCGGACTTCACCATCGATGGCGGCAATCGAGGCACCCTCAGGCAGGCGCAGTTCGACGTTCAGTTCAAGACGCGTCGAGTTCGGGAAAAACTGCTTCTGGACCTTGCCCATGCCGACAATCGCCAGCGCAAAGAGGGCTATGGTGATGCCGATGACCAGCCAGCGCCGGGCGACGCACCAGCTGACGAGCTGGCGAAAACGCGTATAGAAAGTCGTGCCATAGACGTCATGGTCTTCAGCATGGGCCGGGCCGTTGAGTCCGAGTTTGTCGGCCAGGCGGGCGAGACGGGGCAGGCGTTGCGTCAGGCGGCCGGGCTGGTGTGTGGCGCGCGGATCGGGCAGGAGCTTGTAGCCGAGCCAGGGAATGGCAATGACAGCGGCCAGCCACGAAATGAGCAGGGCGAAGACGTTGATCTGGAAGAAGGCGAAGGCATATTCGCCGGTCGACGACTTGGCCAGCGCAATCGGGATGAAGCCGGCAACGGTGACCAGGGTGCCCGAGAGCATCGGCCCGGCCGTGCTCGTGTAGGCGAAGGAGGCGGCGCGCGTGCGTTCCCAGCCCTGTTCCATCTTCACCCACATCATCTCGACGGCGATGATCGCATCATCCACGAGCAGGCCGAGGGCGAGGACCAGGGCGCCAAGCGAGACCTTGTGCAGGCCGACGTTGAAGAGGTACATGGCGAGGAAAGTGGCGGCGAGGACGAGCGGAATGGAAATGGCAACGACCAGTCCGGTGCGGATGCCGAGGCTGATGAAGGTGACCAGCATGACGACGGCGACCGCCTCGCCGAGGGCCTGCGTGAAAGCGGTGACCGAGCGGGCGACGGCGGCGGGCTGACTGATCGCAACGCCGATATTGACGCCGACCGGGAGCGTTGCCTGCAATTTGGCGACGCGGCCGCTCAGCGCCTTGCCGAGTTCGATGATGTCGCCGCCCTTGGCCATGGTGACGCCGATGGCCAGGGCGCGTTTGCCGCTGTAGCGGACCTGGGTGGAGGGCGGATCCATGCTGCCACGGTGCACCTCGGCGATATCGCCCAGCCGGAAACTCCGGTTGCCAGCGCGGATCAGCGTATCGGCGACGGCCTGGACGCTGTTGAAGGCGCCGCCGGGGTGAATCTGGATGCGTTCGCTCGATGTTTCGAAAAATCCGGTGGCGGCGACGGCATTCTGCTGGTTGAGGGCCTGGGTGATCGTCGTCAGGTCGATGCCCAGCGTCGCCAGCTTGCTGTTGGAGAGTTCGACGTAAATCTTCTCGTCCTGGATGCCGAAAATTTCAACCTTGCCGACCTGCGGCACTCGCAGCAATTCGTCGCGGATCCGCTCGGCCATGTCCTTGAGCTGCGGATAATCGAGCCCCTCGGCGGTCAGGGCGTAAATATTGCCAAAAACATCGCCGAACTCGTCGTTGAAAAATGGCCCCTGGATGCCGTTCGGCAGGGTGTGGCGGATATCGCCTATCTTCTTGCGGACCTGATAATAGACATCGGGCACACTGCCCGGCGGCGTGCTGTCCAGCGCAAAGAACATGACGGTCGATTCGCCGGGCCGGGAAAAGCTCGATACGCGGTCGATATAGGGCGTTTCCTGGAGTTTCTTCTCGATCTTGTCGGTCAGCTGCTGTTCGACCTGACGCGCCGTGGCCCCCGGCCAGAGCGTCCGGATGACCATGACCTTGAAGGTAAAGGGCGGATCTTCGGCCTGGCCGAGCCGGCTGAAGGCAAAGACGCCCATGAGGGCGATGGCGAGCAGGAAATAGCCGACCAGCGTGCGGTGGTGGAGCGTCCAGTCGGAGAGGTTGAAGCGGTGGCTCATCTCAGCGCTGTCGTTCCGGCGGCGTGGCTGGCCGTGCTTCGACCGCCTGCCCGTCGACCAGTTGGCCGGCGCCGCTGATGATGACCAGTTCGCCGGCTTCCAGCCCGCCATTCAGCGCAACGCCATCCTCTCGGAAGCGGGCGACCTGGACCGGCCGGGAAAGTACCTTGCCGTCCTTGACGACACGGACCAGCGGCCCCTGGCCGAGATCGATGACGGCGCTCAGCGGGACGAGCAGCGTGGTTTCGGCGGCGCTGCCGATGGCCACCCGCGCGGTCATGCCGAGGCGAAGTTCAGGCGGCGGCTGGATGATGCGGATGCGTGCCGCGTAGGTCCGGGTGGCCGGGTCGGCGGCCGGCGACAGCTCGCGCAATTCGCCGCGCAAGGCCAGTTTCGGGTCGGCCCAGAGACTGACGACCAGGGTTTTGGCGGCTTTCAGTTCAGCCAGCCGGCTTTCGGGAATGGCGATGGCCACTTCCTTCTCCTCCGGGCGGGCGACGCGCAGCACCGTCTGGCCGGCGCCCACCACCTGGCCGGTATCGGCGACAACGGCGGTGACGATGGCGGGGAATTCGCTGCTCAGGGTGCCGTAGGCGGCCTGGTTGCCACTGATCCGGCTCTGGGCGCGGGCTTGCTCGAGGCGGCCCTGGGCACTGTTGAAGGCATTGTCCTTGGCGTCGAAAGCAGCCTGGCTGACGAATTTTTTGGCGAGCAGGCCGGCATAGCGTTCGCGCTCGGCACGGGCTGTGGTGTGCTCGCTTTCGGCGGCGCTCAATTGGGCGCGGGCGGCGCTGGCGGCCAGTTCAAGGTCGGCCGGGTCGAGGCGGGCGAGTGGCTGGCCAGCCTTGATTTCGGCGCCGGCATCGACGAGCCGGGCGGCAATCTTGCCGCCGACGCGGAAAGCCAGGTCAACCTCATGCCGGGCGCGGACCTCACCGGTATAGACGCCGGTCGTCGTTGCCGCGCTGCCCGCGGACTGGACGAGCACGACGCGGTTCGCCGCCGGCGGGGCCTCGCTGCTGCCGCACCCGGTCAGGGTAGTGGCGGCAAGCAGGAGCAGGGTGGCGACGCGAGTGGGGGAGTTGGGCATTTTATGGAGATCCGGTACCGAGTTCGTGGATGATAATGAACGATGGGTCAGTAGGGCAAGTTATCGTCGAGGGCGGCGCCCAAATCGTTACAATGCTGGACATGAACGTGACACATTCTTCCTTTGCCGGCCTCGATCTGCTGGCTTCGGCCGTGCTCTTGCTCGATGACGCGCTGGCCATCCGTTATATCAATGCGGCAGGTGAAAATCTTCTGGCCGTCAGTGGTCGTGCCGTGGTGGGCAAAACGCTGGGTGCGGTGTGCACCTGCTCGGCGACCCTGCAGGCGGCCCTCGATAACGGGCTCAACAACAACTGGGGCTACACCGGCCAGAACATCGACCTCAAACGCAGCGATGGCGAACTGCTCAATATCAACTGTACGGTGACGCCGCTGCGCCCGGACATTGCGCCCGGCGTCCGCCTGCTGCTCGAGTTGCAGCCGATCCAGCATCATCTGACGGCGACCCGCGAGGAGCGCCTGATCGAGCAGCAGCAGGTCAGCCGGGAGTTGATCCGCAATCTGGCCCATGAAATCAAGAATCCGCTCGGCGGTATCCGGGGCGCCGCCCAGTTGCTCGAACATGAGCTGGCGCATCTGGCCAATGCCCCCTCGCTCAAGGAATACACGCAGGTCATCATCAAGGAGGCGGATCGCCTGCAGGACTTGATGCAGCGCCTGCTGACGCCGCATCGGGCGATGTTGCCGACGACAGTGAATATTCATGAAATCCTCGAAAGGGTGCGTAGCCTGCTGACCGCGGAGTTTCCCGGTTCGCTGAGCGTTCGCCGGGATTATGACACCAGCTTGCCGGAGTTGGTGGGCGACCGCGAACAGCTCATCCAGGCCGTCCTCAATATCGCCCGCAATGCTGCGCAGGCGATGGGCGGCGAAGGCGAGATCGTCCTCCGGACGCGCTCCCTGCGCCAGGTGACGCTGGCCAAGAAACGCTATCGTCTGGCGCTGGAACTCAAGGTGATCGACAACGGCCCCGGCATTTCCGACGAAATCCGCGAGCGCATGTTCTACCCGCTGGTCTCCGGACGAGAGGGGGGAAGCGGTCTCGGGCTGACCATCGCCCAGAATTTCATCCAGCACCATCACGGGACGATCAATTGTGTCAGCCGGCCGGGCAACACGGTGTTCACGCTGAATCTGCCGGTGGAGCAGGCTTGAGTCTTGCTTCTGTCAGGCTCATTCTGAACACAAAATGAGCCTACAAAATATGAAACCGGTCTGGATCGTAGACGACGATCGCTCCATTCGCTGGGTGCTGGAAAAAACCCTGTCCCGCGAAGGTATCCCGTTCAAGAGTTATGCCTCGGCCAGCGAGGCGATTTCGCAGCTGGAACAGGGCGTCGAGCCGCCACAAGTGCTGCTTTCGGACATCCGCATGCCGGGCCAGTCGGGGCTGGAGCTGCTACAGGAGGTAAAAACCCGCTTCCCGTCGGTGCCGGTCATCATCATGACCGCCTACTCCGATCTGGAAAGCGCCGTTGCAGCCTTCCAGGGTGGAGCCTTCGAATACCTGCCGAAACCCTTCGACGTCGATCAGGCCGTCGAGTTGATCCGCCGTGCCATCGACGAGTCCATGCACCAGAGTGGTGCAATGGAAGAAGTCGGGCTGGTCCCGGAGATCCTCGGCCAGGCCCCCGCCATGCAGGAAGTCTTCCGTGCCATCGGCCGCCTGGCGATGTCGCATGCGACCGTGCTGATTACCGGCGAGTCCGGCTCGGGCAAGGAACTCGTGGCGCGTGCCCTGCATCGCCACAGCCCGCGCGCCGACAAGCCCTTCATTGCGATTAATACGGCGGCCATTCCCAAGGACTTGCTCGAGTCGGAACTCTTTGGCCACGAGCGCGGTGCCTTTACCGGGGCGCAGGCGCAACGGCGCGGTCGCTTCGAGCAAGCCGAGAGCGGCACGCTCTTCCTCGACGAAATCGGCGACATGCCG
>CAIYYE010000318.1 GCA_903930395.1 uncultured beta proteobacterium | reverse complement strand
GACCCGGCCCTTGCCATCACCAAAATCCTGGCCGGCGAAGCCCTGCCCGACCCACGCTTCGACATCACCCTGGCCCTATGCAAGGTACGAGACCTGTTTTCACGGCATTGAGCAAGGAATCCGCGGGCCTGTGCGGTAATGACTGGACGGCTGTTACGTGCCCAATACCGCCCATCCGCCGCCATAAGTTAGTTGAGCGGTAGCTGCCACACACCTGTCGTTCAGTGCTGCCCTTTTTCAAGCCAATGCAGCAAGGTCTCATAAAGGAAGTCCGGATTGACCGGCTTGGAAATGAAGTCATCCATTCCCGCCTCGAGGCACTGATCCTTGTTTTCAGCAAAGGCATTCGCCGTCATTGCCAGAATGGGAATCGGCTCGCAGTCAGGCAGCTGACGGATATGTCGCGTCGCATCCAGACCATCCATCCTCGGCATCTGCATGTCCATCAGGATCACGGCGTAACTGCCTGAACTGGCCTTGGCCACAGCTTCTTGGCCATCCTCGGCAAGATCCACATCAATTCCCACATCCTCCAGCAACATCTGGGCGATTTCACGGTTGATCGGATCGTCTTCTGCCAGCAGGATGCGCTTGCCGGCGTGCTCACGCAGAATCGTCTGCTCGGCGGCCTTCACCCCGACGCTGGTGGCTCCCTTGGCAGGCTGTCCGCCCGTCCGGAGAGTTGCCGTGAACCAGAATATGCTTCCTTGTCCTGCGGTACTGCTCACGCCGGCAGTTCCGCCCATCGCTTCGGCGACCTTCTTTGTAATGGCCAAGCCAAGGCCAGTTCCGCCGTACTTGCGTGTGGTCAAGTTGTCTGCCTGTTCGAAGGCGCCAAAGAGCTTGGGTAGAACCTCTGAAGAAATGCCGATACCGGTATCCTCGACTTCGAAACGCAGGGTAGTGGTCTCGTCAGCCCGCGCTTCTTGCTTCACTCGCAGGGTAATGTGGCCGGACTCCGTAAACTTAATGGCATTGGCCACATAATTGAGCAGGGCCTGCTGCAGCCGTGTGGGATCGCCGTGGAGGGTTTGGGGCAAAGAAGTTGTTTCAATATGGAAGCCCAACCCCTTGTCTTTGGCCTTCTGGCCAAGCATTGAGGCGATATTGCCAAGCAGCGCCTCGACATGAACTGGCTCGTCCTCCAGCACAAACTTACCGGCTTCGATCTTGGACAGGTCGAGAACATCATTGATCACCTGGAGTAGATGATGGCCAGCGGTTTCGATCTTGTTGAGCTTGTCAGCTTGCTGCGGGGTCAGGCTGCTGCGGCGCAGCAGGTGGGCCATGCCAGTGATGGCATTGAGTGGGGTACGGATTTCGTGGCTCATGTTGGCAAGGAAGGCCCTCTTCGAGAGGTTGGCGGTTTCGGCCTCCTGTCGTGCAATCTTCATTTCTTCCGTGCGCTCCTCGACCAGCGATTCCAGATGGTCCCGATGTTTCTTGAGCTCTTCGCCGAGACGAGTTCTTTCGGTAATGTCGTCAAAAATGCCGATGTAATGAGTGATGCCGCCGCCGTCCCTGAGCGTGTTGATGGTCAGCCACTCTTGAAAGACATGGCCGCTCTTGTGGCGGTTCCAGATATCGCCCTGCCAGGCACCATTGAGTTTCAGCGAATTCCACATGGCCTGATAGAACGCCGCATCCTGCTTGCCCGAGCTCAGCACGGCAGGCGTCTTGCCGATCACCTCTTCAGGCGCATAGCCTGTGATACGGGTAAAAGAACGATTGACGCGCAAGACATGGTTGTTAGCGTCGGTGATGAGAATGCCCTGTCCGCTTTCCTCGAATACGCGACTAGCCAGCCTGAGCTCATTGTTCCGGTCCTGCAGCGAATGAACCAGCCCGGTGAGCGAGCGGGAAAAAACCGCCACTTCGTCATTACCATCCAGTTGCGGGATTGGCGCTGACAGATCCTCTTCACGGATACGTTGCGCCACCATGGAAAGTTTCTCGAGCGGCCTCAGGTTGCGGCTGAGCATGAGCCATAGCACGAGTCCGAACAGCATCGCTGTCAGCAGTCCGCCAGCGAGAATCAGGCGTGAAAGTTCATTCGCCGGAGCGAAGGCGACGGCCTCCGATTTGCGTGCCACGACGACCCAGCCCATACCTGGATAGTTGCGGAAAGCAACTTCGCGTGCCGAGGCTGTCAGATAGGACTTGCCATCCGGCCAGATTTCCACTGCCACCTGACGCAGGTTGTCAGCCAAACCCTGATAGGACTTGAGGCTGGCAAGATCCACTTTCAGTGAAGGCAGCGCTGGTGTTCCCATCAATACCTTGCCCTCCTTGTTGAGCACGACAAGGTCCAGGTAATCGCGCGAGAGCTGGTCCAGCATCCGTTCGCGAACCTCGAAGGCCCAGTCAAGGCTGAGATGACCGCAAAGTACGCCCATGAACTTGCCGTCCTTGTCATACACTGGCGCCGAAATGTCGACCAGTCGCAGCGGCAGATCGTCCCACTTCGGCTGTGGCAGCAGCTTGGCCAGCAGGAACGCATCGTGAGCATCGCCAAAATGCAGGCCTTCGCGTCCCTTGATGAACCAGTCGCGCTTGGCCACGCTCTTGCCGACCAGCAGGTCATCGGTGCCGGCAATGATGTTTCCCTCGGTATCTGTCACACCGATCCAGGCATAGAAGGGGTAGGCGTTCCGCGCCTGCTCGAAGGCCCCGCGCTTAAGTTCGGCAGAAATCTTCGGATCGCGGATGCGGTCGATGCCCGTCAGGAAGAGAATCTCGTTGGCCCGCGTGCTCATATCTTGGGCCAGTTGCGAGTTCATTCGCACCACAATATTTTGCAGTAGCGCACTCTGGTCGTGCTCAATCTGCTCGCGGCTCAGGCTGCTGGCAAACTGGCTCATGAGCATTGAGCTGACGAGCGCAAGTGCGCCAATACTGATGGCAAGGCGCAGCTTCAGGCTGGAGCGGACAGACATGGCAAAACTTTGAATGATGATTGTCAGCCCAGAATATCATGACGGACTGTAACGATGGCAAAGGGCGTTATGGCCGAGTGGTTCACGCAGGCCCTCCGGCAGCTCTCCGAGTTCAGCGGTCGCTCAGGAGGCGGCTATGAGGAAAATCCCTATGTCCTTAGTTGGCCGCTTGCTGCCCGATGAATCCGAGATGGCCAGGCGGCCGATTTTCGTGCTCAAGTGTGATGCGAATCAGTACCCATCGGGTGCGACATTCCGCACACATCGGCAGATACCGCCGTTCCAATCGCAATTGTTAATGGTTGGAAGATGACTCTTGGCGTGGTTTGTGGCGGTAACTACTTGCTGCGTGGTGATTATTCTTGGCTGAATACATCATCGAATCGGCAATGGCCATCACTTCATCAGCTGTTTGTTGCGGTGCCACGGATGCCCAGCCGACGCTGGCGGAAACGGTTACTCCACCGCCAGGAACGCCCGAAAGGACACGGGCTAGTTGTTGCCCCGAAGTGGCAAGCAGGTCTTGAGAAAGCCCCGGGCAGATTACGGCAAACTCGTCCCCCCCCAGTCGCCCACAAATCCAGCCACGGTTGCCAGTCAAGTCAATCAGGCGTCTGGCCACTTCGCGAAGGGTTGCATCACCGGCCGCATGACCATAGTTGTCGTTGACTGCTTTGAATCCATCGAGATCAACCAACATCACTCCCAGCGGCGTACCCGAGATCGAGCTGCTCCCAAGCGCTGAGTCCAGCGCACGGTAAAGGCCACTGCGATTCAGCAGGCCGGTCAGCGAATCTGTTACCGATGCCGTTTCGGCCTGCAAACGGGCGTGATGCATTCCCCTGAGGATAAGAACAAAATTAAGGAAAGAGAGGATGAAGGCCACTGTTTGAGCGATGCGCAAACGCGAAACTGTAGAAATCGATCCATGCTCAAGTTCGGTCGTCAGCTGATTCATGGCATCGAGAATCTCATTGTTCCTCTCGCCCATGAAATCCGAAAATCTTTCCATCTCAGCCTTGGTGCCTGGTGCTGACGGCCAAGACTCCAGCAAACCGGAAACCTCCCCCACGAGCAGGGCCGCTTTACCTTCAACTCTTTCGATTTGAACCGGATGGCCATCGCCGCCGGTGGCTTCACCGCCTGCTGCAAAGGCCGACAGGGTGCGACGAAAAGTGAGGTAGGCCTGACCTACCTCAGCAGTGGATTGTTCGCGATGAATTTCACTGCGATTCGGATTTACGGCGAGAAGAGCAGCCTTGGTGATGCGCTGAGACAGCATCCGCTGTCGGCCAGCCAGATTGATCGCAACCGCATCTCTTTCGACTTGTCGGGCAATGGTGTAGCTGAACGCGAGGGTTCCCAGATCGAGAATCACGAATGTCGCGACAGCCAGGACTAGGTGGTTTTTCATGGAATGAGTCGCATAGCGTGAGGGCCG
>CAIYYE010000317.1 GCA_903930395.1 uncultured beta proteobacterium | reverse complement strand
GTCGATGGTCGGCGAATTGCCGTGCGTGCGCCGGATGACATCGATGATCGGGTTGCCTTTCTCGGGCGTATCGAGAATCTGGATGTAAAGCCGGCTATCGGCAGCGCGCTGGTCGTCATCAATCCTCGGACCGGCTCCGTGGTCATGAACCAGAAAGTGACGCTCGATCCCTGTGCCGTGGCACATGGCAGCCTTTCCGTGGTGGTCGATGGCGGCAATCCGGCCACCGGCCAGCCGGCGGACATCCAGGTCAAGCAGGGCAATGGCAGTCTGATGAACCTCAAGGCAGGGGCCAATCTGGCCGATGTGGTCAAGGCACTCAATGCCTTGGGCGCCAACCCGCTCGACCTGCTCGCCATCCTGCAGGCCATGAAGGCCGCTGGTGCGCTGCGCGCCGAGCTTGAAGTCATCTGAGCGGCGAAGCTGGCGATGAAAATCCAGGATACGCCTAACCGCGCAGCCTTCGATGTGCAGGGCTCGCAGGATATCCGCGCCCAGTTTCAAAAGGACCCGAAGCAGGGCCTGAAGGCGGCCGCCCAGCAGTTCGAGGCGCTCTTCCTGCAGATGGTCATGAAGAGCATGCGCGATGCCACACCGCAGGACGGGCTGCTCAATAGCGATCAGTCGCGCTTCTATACCGGCATGCTCGACCAGCAAATGGCGCAGAACATGGCCACGAGCCGGGGCGGTATCGGCTTCGCCCGCTTGATCGAACAGCAGCTTGGGCAGCATCTGGGTACGCCCAAGGGGCTGAATGATGTGCAGGGGGCGGCAAATGCTGCCGCCAAGGATTTGCCACTTGCCGTTTCAGATGTCAGCCACCTGCAGCATCGACCGGTCCTGAGCGGACTGCCCACCTCGGCAGCGTATGGGCCGAATGCCTCAACGACCTCGGCGGCGCCGGCGGTCAGTCAGGAGCCTCCCGCCAGTTCCCGTGAATTCGTCAATCGTGTCTGGCCGCATGCCCTCGAAGCCTCGCGCTCAACCGGCATACCACCCGTCTTTCTGGTTGGCCATTCGGCCCTGGAGAGCGGCTGGGGACGGACCGAGATGCGCAAGGCGGACGGTTCCAACAGTTTCAACCTGTTCGGCATCAAGGCCGGAAAAGGCTGGACGGGCGATACCGTCGAGGCTGCCACGACCGAATATGTCGATGGCCAGCCGACCAAGGTGGTTGAACGTTTTCGCGCCTATGCCTCCTACGAGGACTGCTTCCGCGACTACGCCAATTTGCTGCGCAACAGCCCCCGGTACACCAGCGTGATCGGATCGCAGGATGGCACGGAGTTTGCACGACGTTTGCAACAGGCAGGGTATGCCACTGATCCGATGTATGCCGACAAGCTCTCGCGCATCATCAATGGCCCGACCCTGCGTCAGGCCCTTATTGGTTGATCACCCTCAATTTTTTGGGCTCAGGGCCGTTAATCAGGTAGTCGAGTAAAGGAATTGCCATGAGCACTGGAATGCTATCAATCGGGATCACCGGGATCCATGCGGCGCAGCTGGGGCTTGAGGCGACTCAGCACAACATTGCCAACGCCAACACGCCCGGCTACAGCCGCCAATACATCCAGCAATCGGCTGGTATCCCGCGTCTGAGTGGCTCGGGCTACTTTGGCAGCGGCAGCCATGTCGATACAGTGCGCCGGGCCTATGACAAATATCTGACGGTTCAGACCTTTGCTGCCCAGACCGCGGCTTCCGAGTCGGAGGCGCAGCTCGCCAAACTGAGCCAGATCGACAATATGCTGGGCGACCCCAGTTCCGGCCTGGCCCCCGCCCTGCAGGACTTTTTTACCGGCATGCAGCAGGTGGCAGCCAATCCGTCGCTGGTTTCGGCCCGTCAGAGCATGCTGTCGTCAGCCCAAGCCCTGGCCGGCCGCTTCAGTGCGATGTCGACACGCCTGGGCGATCTCTACGACAGCGTCAATGGCGAGATTTCCAGTGAAATCAGCCTGATCAATGGGTATGCCCAGCAGCTTGCCGACGTCAATGGCCAGATTACCCGGGCCCAGGCATCGACCGACCAGCTACCGAACGACCTGCTGGATATGCGCGACCAACTGGTTGCCGAATTGAACAAGCATGTGCGGGTCACCACGGTCGAGGATTCGATCGGCAATTTCAACGTATTCATCGGCAATGGCCAGCAACTGGTGGTCGGCTCTATCGTGAACAAGCTGGTTCCGATCAATTCAAGCACCGACCCGGAGCGCGTGGTGGCCGGCTTGCAGGGGCAATCCGGTGTGATCCAGGAATTGTCGGAGTCGCTGGTCGAAGGGGGCGCCCTCGGCGGACTCATGAAGTTCCGGGCCAATTCGCTCGATGACACAACCAATACCCTGGGCCAGATCGCCGCATCGCTGGCCCTGACCTTCAATGCCCAGCACGCACTGGGGCAGGATCTCGAAGGCTTGAACCAGACCTCGGCAAGCACCGGATTCCAGGCAAATTTCTTCCAGTTCAATCAGCCCAAGGTGCTCGTCGGAGCGGTGGGTGCCAGTGTCGTGACGGCCAGTTTTCTGGCCCCGACCGGCGATCCGGCCACGGGAAATTTCACCACGGGACTGACCGGCAGCGACTATGTGCTGCGTGCCACCTCGGCCACCACCATGACGCTGACGCGCGTTTCCGATGGCAAGGTTTTTCCCGCTACCGGTTCGGCCGGCAGCGTCGCGGCGCTCAATGCCCTGATCGTTGGTGAGGGTTTCAGCATCGGCGGCAGCGCCCCGACGGTGGGTGTCGATTACCGCATCGAACCCACCCGCGACGCCGCCCGCAACTTCCAGATCAATTCGACCATCGCCGCCGACGTCAAGCGGATTGCCGTCGGCGCGCCGAGCACCACGACGCTGGGTGCGGCCAATACCGGCTCCCTCAAGCTTGG
>CAIYYE010000316.1 GCA_903930395.1 uncultured beta proteobacterium | reverse complement strand
CGGGCAGGCGGCAGTCAGAACGGCAACACCTTCAGCCGTCGACAGATCAGCCGCCACACCATGCACCTCAGCCGAAAAAACCGAGGTTTTCAGGCGGTCGACCGCAACATTTACTTCTTCCGGTCGACGTCCGTTAATTACGACTTTTGCGCCTTCGCGCGCCAGTTCAGTGGCAATGGCAAAGCCAATACCCTTGGTTGAACCGCTGACCAGAGCGCGCTTGCCGGAAATTTGCAGATCCATGTGTGCCTGCCCGGCTTAAACGAAACGCACCGAACAGCCGCCCAGGCCGCCGATGGTCATGCGCAGGTTGTCGCCCTTGACCACCGGAACCATGGCGCCCATCGCGCCGGACAGCACGATGTCGCCGGCCTTGAGCGCAATGCCCAGCTTGCCCAGGGTATTGGTCAGCCAGACCATGGCGTTGACCGGGTGGCCCATGGTTGCCGCACCGGCGCCGGTGACAACGATTTCGCCGTTCTTCTCGAGGACCATGCCGCACAGGCCAAGGTCGATGTCATTGATGTCGACCAGTTGGTCGCCGAGCACGAAGACACCGCAGGAGGCATTGTCGGCGACGGTGTCCTGGATCTTGATCTTCCAGTCGGTGATGCGCGAATCGACAATCTCGAAGCAGGCCATGACGCCTTCGGTCGCAGCCAGCACATCGGCGGCAGTGACGCCTGGGCCTTGCAGATCCTTCTTAAGCAGAAAGGCGATTTCACCTTCGGCCTTCGGCTGGATCAGGGTGCTCATCTCGATCGACTCGCCTTCGTTGTACACCATGCCGTCGAGCAGGTAGCCGAAGTCGGGCTGATGCACGCCGAGCAGGTTCATGACCGGCTTGCTGGTGACGCCGATCTTCTTGCCGATGACGCGTTCGCCCTTGGCCAGGCGGCGCGACAGCATCTGCTGCTGGATGTGGTAAGCGTCCTCGATGGTGATGTCGAAGCCTCGCGAGGTCAGCGGGCTGACCGTCTTGCCAGCGACCAGGGCTTCGTAGAGTTCGTCGCCGAGTTGGGTGATTTGCGATTGTTCCATGATGCTTTCTCTTTATTCGGCCAGGAAATTGCTGACCAGGCGGTTGAAGTCGCGGTTGTGTTCGATCTGGACCCAATGCCCGCAGCGCCCGAAGACATGCAACTGCGAATCGTCGATCAAGTTGTTCAGGGTCAGCGAATTGCCGAGCGGAATGACCCGGTCGTCGCGGCCGTGAATGATCAGGGTCGGCTGCCGGATGGCCTTGATGTCGGCCTCGGCACTGGCCATGGCATCGACCCAGCGCTGACGCGGGGCCGGGAACATGGCCGAAAACGATTCCTGGAAACCGGGGCGGATGCTGGCCTGGTAACGTAGCTCGGCCAGTTCGTCATTCACCAGACTGCGGTCATGCGCGAAGATGTCGAGCAGGCCGCGCATGGCCGTGAGTGAAGGTTCATAACCCCACACCGCATCGAGTTCCGGTGTAATTTCAAATGGCACGCCGACACTGCCCATGAGCACCAGCTTGCGCACGCGCTGCGGATGACGGATGGCCAGCGCCAGCGCTATGGCGCCACCGAAGGAGTTGCCGATCAGGTCGGTCTGCTCGATACCGAGTGCATCGAGCAGACCGACGGCATGGTCCACCCAGCCGTCGGTGCTGTACTCAATGCCGGCTGGCCGCTCGGTGTAGCCGAAGCCGACCATGTCCGGCGCAATCGCCCGGCAGGTCTTGCCCAGTTCAGGCAAAACCAGACGCCAGTTGGCCCAGGCCGTGACGCCCGGCCCGGAGCCGTGGATGAGCAGCACCGGTGCCCCGCTACCGACATCGTGGTAGTTGGTCTCGATGCCGCCCGCCACAATACGGCGGCCGATTTCGGGGGAGTTGGCGGACATTTTCCGGCTGCGCCTTACAGCTTGATGCAGACGTTCTTGAGTTCGGTATAGAACTCAAGCGAATGGACGCCACCTTCGCGGCCGATACCGGACTGCTTGGCACCACCAAACGGCGTGCGCAGGTCGCGCAGGAACCAGCTATTGACCCAGACCAGACCGACTTCCATCTGTGCCGCGACACGGTGGGCGCGATTGATGTTCTGGGTGAACACTGAGGCGGCCAGACCGTAGGTCGTGTTGTTGGCGCGGGCGATGACTTCGTCTTCGCTATCGAAAGGCATGATGGTCGTGCACGGCCCGAAGATTTCTTCCCGAACAACCGTGGCGTTGTCATCCAGACCCGTCCAGATGGTCGGCTGAACCCAGGCGCCGTTGGCGAGATCGCCCGGCATCTGGGGAATACCGCCGCCGGTCACCACCGTGGCGCCTTCGTCGACGGCCTTCTTGTAATACGACAGCACCTTGTCGCGATGTTCCTGGCTGACCAGCGGACCCATATTGGTGGCCGGGTCGCTCGGCACGCCGAGCTTGAGCTTTTCGGTGCCGACTTTCATGCGGGCGACGAATTCGTCAAAGATCGGCCGCTCGACATAGACGCGCTCGGTACCCAGGCAAACCTGGCCACAATTGGCGAAACAGGAACGCAGGGTGGCTTCGATGGCGACATCGAGGTCGGCGTCGGCAAAGACAATGCCCGGATTCTTGCCGCCCATTTCCAGCGACACCGGACGCGAACCATGCGCCGCGGCCTTGTTGATGATTTCGCCGGTACGCGTTTCACCGGTGAAGGTGATGGCATTGACCTTCTGATTGGTGGTCAGGAATTCACCAGCCGAATTCGGGCCGAAACCATGCACGACGTTGTAGACGCCCTTGGG
>CAIYYE010000315.1 GCA_903930395.1 uncultured beta proteobacterium | reverse complement strand
TTGACCAGCGGCGCGATGTTGTCTTCCTCGTTGTAAAACGGGACGACGATGGACAGGCTGTGCGGGGCAATCGAGAGTTCGGCGCTCATGGGTGAATCCGGCGGGAAAGGGTGCATTTTAATGCAAAAGCAGGCCAAGGGCGGCGTGGCGGGTCTTTAATATAGATGTCAGTGCTGGTGAAATAAGCAATGAATCAACAGCCTGCAACAAAAAGCCACCCGAAGGTGGCTTGTCTCATGCGGCCTTGGATAGGCCCGGGAACTCGATTTCTCGGGATGGCGCATCCTTTTGCATGGCATCGAGAGCGATTTTTTTTAGTTCGCTGTCGATGAAGCGGTGTAGCGCCTGTCGCATGAGCGGTTGGTATCCCATGCCGTAATGCTTGGCCACTGCCTTGTACGAGGCGATCAATTCGGTTTCCAGGCGAATGGAAATCGCCTTCAAGCCAAAGGCTTCATCGATCACGCTTTGTTCAGCCTCGGTCTCCAGGTGTTTTTCGGCGTAGGCGGCATCTTTGCCCAGCGGGCCATTTTCCCAAGCTTCGGGCGTGCCGGGAATTTTATTGGTCATTGTCGTATTTTCCATAAAGTGCGATTTCTCCAGCGCTCGGTTCGTACGCAGTTTTCAGTTCAACCCGATCAGGGAGGGGGATGAAACATATCTTTAGTTTTCGACCGAAATTCGTTTCGGCAATAAACCAGCGCGTCAGCGGGTTGGTCAAATGATCTTCCCGGTCATCGATTGCATACTCACCGTTTCGGTTGGCAAAACATTGGCGTAACTCGTCAAGGGTCACGCCGCCGTGTTTGGTGTTCAGTTTTTCCAGAACACGATCAGAAATATCGATTTTCATTGTATATACAAACCCTGTTTTGCGCAAATCGTTTTGGCGCCTTGGTCCCCCTGGCCGAATGCGCTACTGCGAAATATGACAAAGGTATATTATGGGCCGGAGCGCTTTTCGCGACAAGGCTTTTCTGCCCTCTCAACGAGCTAAGGGTTTATCGAGCGAAGAATCTGCGCGACAATGGTCGTTTCGTGTACTTACCGAGCAATCCGTGGTCAGACCCCGGTTGGGAAGATGAATTTATGCTGCTGATGATCGACAACTACGATAGCTTCACCTACAACATCGTCCAGTACTTCGGCGAGTTGGGGCAGGACGTGCAGGTGTTCCGCAATGACGCCATCACGCTCGACGAAATCGCCCGTCTCAAGCCCGAGTATCTGGTCATTTCGCCCGGCCCCTGTGCGCCGGCCCAGGCCGGGATTTCGCTGGCGGCGATCCGCGAGTTTTCCGGCAAGATCCCGCTGCTTGGCGTCTGTCTCGGCCATCAGGCCATCGGCGAGGCGTTCGGCGGCAAAATCATTCATGCCAAGCAGCTTATGCATGGCAAAGTGTCGCCGGTGCAGCACAAGGATGTCGGCGTCTTCAAGGGGCTGCCCAATCCGCTGATCTGCACCCGCTATCATTCGCTGGCCATCGAGCGCGAATCGCTGCCCGATTGTCTGGACGTCACGGCATGGACCGACGACGGTGAAATCATGGGTGTCCGCCACAAGACGCTGGCTGTCGAAGGCGTGCAATTCCACCCCGAATCCATCCTGACCGAACGCGGTCACGACCTGCTCAAAAACTTTCTGGACGAACACAAGTAATGACTACGGCAATGACCCCGCAAGCCGCCCTCCAGCGTGTCATCGAACACCGCGAAATTTTTCATGACGAAATGGTTTCCCTGATGCGCCAGATCATGGGTGGCGAAGTCTCGCCGGTCATGATCGCGGCGATCGTTGCCGGGCTGCGCGTCAAGAAGGAAACCATCGGCGAAATCGCCGCCGCCGCCAGCGTCATGCGCGAGCTGGCGACGCCGGTCAAGGTGCCCTACGACAACCGTTTCGTGGATATCGTCGGTACGGGCGGAGATTCGGCCCACAGTTTCAATATCTCGACCACCTCGATCTTTGTCGCGGCCGCAGCTGGCGCCAAGGTTGCCAAGCACGGCGGGCGCAGCGTGTCGTCGAGTTCGGGCAGCGCCGACGTGCTCGAAGCCCTGGGCGCCAATATCATGCTCTCCCCTGAGCAGGTTGCCGCCTGCATCGAGGCTTGTGGCATCGGCTTCATGTTCGCACCGAACCACCATAGCGCCATGAAGCACGTCGCCCCGGTGCGCCGCGAGATGGGTATTCGCACGCTGTTCAACATCCTCGGCCCGCTGACCAATCCGGCCGCCGCGCCGAATACCCTGATGGGCGTCTTCCACCCCGACCTCGTCGGCATTCAGGTGCGAGTCATGCAGCGCCTAGGCGCCGAACGTGTGTTGGTCGTGCATGGCC
>CAIYYE010000314.1 GCA_903930395.1 uncultured beta proteobacterium | reverse complement strand
GATCTGGTTGTCCCAGTTCGGCGAGTTGGAATCCTCGAAGTCGGTCATGTAGGAGTCAGCGCCGGAGTTGAAGGCGTTGATGATCATCTTGGCTTCGACCGGGCCGGTGATTTCGGTGCGGCGGCGTTCCAGGGCCTTGGGCAGCGGGGCGATCTTCCAATCGCCTTCGCGGATGGCCTTGGTTTCCGGCAGGAAGTCGGGCATTTCGCCGGCATCGATGCGTGCCTGGCGGGCAACGCGGGCTTTCAGGAGTTCCTGGCGGCGGGCTTCGAAGGCGCGATGCAGCTTGGCGACCAGTTCGAGGGCTTCGAAAGTGAGAACGGATTCGTAACCCGGCTTGATCGGGCCGGTGATTTGCACGCCTTGGGGCAGGTTGAGGGCCATGGGGAACTCCTGAGTGAAGGATGAATGGATGTTGCGCTGCAGCGAATTCTATGACTCTTCTATAAGACTTGAAAGACGGATAGAATCAATTCATCTTTTACTTAAAGTATGAAATGGACCGCCTGAAACAGATTGAAGCCTTCGTTTCGGCCGCAACTCGGGGCAGTCTCTCGGCTGCAGCACGGGTGGAGGGTGTGACGCCGGCCATCATCGGCCGTCGGCTCGATGCCCTCGAATCGCGGCTCGGCGTCAAATTATTGCTGCGCACCACGCGCAAGCTGACCATTACCTTCGAGGGCCAGGCCTTTCTTGAGGACTGCCAGAAAACGCTGAACGACCTGGCCAATGCCGAAGCAGCGGTGTCGCTGGGCAGCGTTCGGGCCAGCGGCCAACTGCGAGTTTCTGCGCCCTCAGGCTTCGGGCGGCAGCATGTGGCGCCGCTGGTCGGCGATTTCATGCTGGCCAATCCGGAAGTTCGGGTCAATCTGAACCTGAGTGACCGGCTGGTCGATCTGGTCAATGAAAACATCGACTGCGCCATCCGCATCGGCGAATTGACCGACTCCAGCCTGATCAGCGTCCGTCTAGGCGAAATGCGGCGCATGGTGGTGGCCAGCCCGGCCTATCTGGTGGCGCACGGCGTGCCGCGCGAGCCGGCCGATCTGGTCAGCCACGAATGTTTGTCGCTCGGCCAGCAGCGCGGCTGGGTCTTTCGCGATCCAGCCAGCGCGCAGGTCGACACCATCAAGGTTGGCGGCAGTTTCGAGTGCAACGACGGCGCTGTGCTGCATGAATGGGCACTGGCCGGTCGTGGCCTGGCCTGGCGCTCGCTCTGGGAGGTCGGGCAGGATCTCAAGGAAGGCCGCCTGACCTCGGTGCTCGACGCCTGGCAGGCACCGCCCATGGGCATCTACGCCGTTTTCCCGCAGCGCCGCCATCTGCCCCTGCGAGTCAGGTTGTTCATCGACCTGCTCAAGGACACCTACGGTCGGCCGAGCTATTGGGAATTGCGCTGAGCGCCATGAAAATACCCGTCTACCGTGGCCTTGGTGTGCTTTGTGTCGTGCTCGGCGTGATTGGTGCCGTGCTGCCGCTCCTGCCGACAACGCCCTTCCTTATCCTCGCTGCCTATTTCTTTGCCCGCTCGCATCCGGAATGGGAGGCCAAGCTGCTGGCGCACCCGAGTTCGGGGCCGGCCATCCGTGCCTGGCGCGACCATGGTGCGATCCCGATCATTGCCAAGCGTCTGGCGACGGTTCTAATGGCCATCAGCGCCATTGGCGGCTGGTTTGGCCTGCCTGAATCGTGGCGCTATGTGCCGCTGGCGGTCGCCATCACCGTGCTGGGCTGGATGTGGACGCGGCCCTCTGCCTGAGGATTTGAAAATTGGCGCCGACCCATCTGGCGGCGTCGTGGTGTCAGTAGAGTTTCGCCATCAGCCGTTGGAAGGCAATTTCGCGTTCTGTGGGTGTGACAGCCAGCAAACCCTGCTGCTGCAGGATAGCAATCAACTGGTGTGGCGCGACGCCCTTGTAGCCGACGATTTCGACGTGGCCTGCTGCAACTTCAACGTTGGCAAGGCGTGGGTAACCGTCGATGATAGTCTGGTACTGCTCAGCGAGGCTGAAGACGTAGTCGCTTTTCACGCAGGTGCCCGCCGCGTCGCGACGGCGGCAGGCCTGGCGCTCATCGGTGACGACTTTCACATAGCGCTGGACCGATGGGATTAGCGGGCCTGGACGGCGGATGAAATCGGAAGCGGCGGTGATTTCATGCCAGTTGTCACCGGTGACCGCTCTGCAAGTGAGCGGTACGAGGCCGAGGCTGGCCCAGTGCAAGCTGCGATAGCCGCACGGTTCGGCGGCTGCTATGCCGGAGACTGGTGCCGAGACGGTGACCAGATTGACCTTCAATCCCTGTCGCTCCCAATCGGTGCGCTGCTCGCCTTCCATGGCCTTCCGCGCGACCAGCCCGCCCATGCTGTGGCCGATGACGGTGATGTCCCGATGTTGCATTTTTTCGGCCAGGGCGCCGACTGCGCTAGCCAGCTGCTCGGCACCGAGCACCAGGCTGGCCCGGTCGTCATAGCTGAAGCAGACGGCCTGCTGGCCGTGAAATGCGTAGAGCTGCGCGAGCGAACGGAAGCGTCCGGCCGAGCCATTACAACCGTGTACCAGTATGGTCACGGGCTTTGACGAGTCCAGGGAAAATGCCTGCTCGGATTCATCCGTGCAAGGCCCCAACTGTGCCAGCTGGAGGGTCATGTCGGGGGTGGGAAGGCGGCCGGCCTCCAGGGGCGTAGGGTCGATAGCCGGTGCTTGCAGCAAGGCGCAACCCGATATCAGGCCAGCAAAAAGAACGCCTGATATCGTGCGGCAAACAAGGCGCGCAGTATTCAGATCTGGGTAGTTGATCATGCCCGCTGAGCCTTATCCAACAAACCTGCCGGTTCGCCCATGAGCCAATGCGGAACCTGATGATTTGCAGTAACTACTTGATTTGTATTTGATGTCATAGGGCGCTCTGTTCCACGCTCCAATGATAATACAGATGGAAGACACGGTGTTTTGAGCATCACGGCAAGCCCAAAATGAAAAAGGCCGACACCTCGTGAGTGTCGGCCTTCGTTTGCCACCCGGTCGGGCGGCAATTCAAAGCGGTGAGCTTCTTAGTGGAACTGTTCTTCTTCGGTCGAGCCGGTCAGCGCGGTAACGCTGGACTTGCCACCCTGGATCACGGTGGTGACATCGTCGAAGTAACCGGTACCAACTTCCTGCTGGTGCGAAACGAAGGTGTAGCCACGGTCGCGGGCAGCGAATTCCGGCTCCTGAACCTTCTCGACGTAGGCCGACATGCCGCGCTTGGCGTAGTCCTGGGCCAGGTCGAACATGTGGTACCACATGTTGTGAATGCCAGCCAGGGTGATGAACTGGTACTTGTAGCCCATGGCGCCGAGTTCGACCTGGAACTTGGCGATGGTGGCGTCATCCAGGTTTTTCTTCCAGTTGAACGACGGCGAGCAGTTGTAGGCCAGCATTTTG
>CAIYYE010000313.1 GCA_903930395.1 uncultured beta proteobacterium | reverse complement strand
GTTTTCCCCAGGTTTTGCGCTGCGCCTGCGGCAGGCCGGTCGAGCCGGAAGTGAACAGGATGGCGGCGACGTGGTCGGCGGAAATCAGCGGGATCGTTGGTTCGCATTTCCGCTCGGCTGCCATCCGGATGGCGGGAAAATCGAGGCGGGGAAGGTCCAGCGTATCGGTACTGCCGTCGCACAGGCAGATGAGGTCCGGGTATTCAGCTTGCAGGCGGCGGAAGGTTTCCGGCGATTGCGATGAAGGCTGCAGGCTGCTCATGCCGCGCAGCAGGCCCGCAGCGAAGCCGACGGCAAAGCGATAACGGTCGTGACAGAGATTGAGCAGATGGCAGGCTGGCGGCAATTGTTCAGCCAGTTCCCGGGCATCGGCCAGATAGTCACCAACGCTGAGCGGACCATCGGTCGTCCAGGCGAAGACGGCGTCGAGGTCACCGTGGGCGAGTAGTGGTACGGTGATCATTACAGCGGCGTCGGCCGACTCGGCGTTTCAAGCTGGCTGCTCGGGGCGACCTGTTTGCCACGCATGCGGTAGGCGCTGACAACCTGGGCAAAGCTGGGGCGCTCCTCCGGTGGCAGAACCTTGAGACGCCAGAGATGTTCGCCGATGAACATGGCGGCGAGCAGCGGCGCCGACAGCAGGTTGGCGAAAACCGACCACACGGCCAGCGGGGCCAGTAGCCAGAGGGTGGTCGAGATCAGCGCATTGCTCAGGAAAAACAGCGTCCACGCCAGTGTCGCCTGCCGTGTGTGGCGTCGTTTGCGCTCCGACAGCGGGCCGGCATGTACGGCGCGGGCGAGCTGGGTGATCAAGGCTTCGCCTTTGCCCAGCAGGCTGCGCCCGAAAAGCGCGCCAAGCGCCAGGTTGGTACCGAGATGCTCGATGAAAAACAACAGGGCAACGTTGGTGCGCAAGATCGGCCATAGCCAGGCCAGACCGCCGAGCAATGCGACGATGCCGGCGCCGGTCCGCAGTGGGTGGGGGTTACGCCAAAGCAACAAGCCAAGCGCGGTCATGATCGGGGCAATGCCGATCAGTACGGAGAGATCGGCGGTGCCATGGCCGGAACTGCCGGTATGGGCGAGTACAGCCCAGATTGTGATGAAGACGACCACGGCCAGGCCGCGCAGCAGCTGGGCCGGGGGGAGGCTCATTTGGTGCGCTGGCTGGCGATGTGCCCGGACAGGGCGCGCAAGGACGAGAAGATACGCAGGTTGTCCTCATTATCCGACTTGAGCTGGAAGCCATATTTCTTGGAAATGACCAGCGCAATTTCGAGCACGTCGATCGAGTCGAGGCCGAGGCCATCGCCGAACAGCGGCGCATCCGGCGCGATGTCGGCAGGCGGCATGTCGAGATTGAGCGCCGCCACGATCAGTTCGGCGACTTCCGGCAAGAGGGCTTCGATGACTTCCGGGGAAATGGCTTCAGACATGGCAGGGTATCCGTGTGGTTACAGGTTGACGGCGCGAAACGCGAGGACCGCGTTGCTGCCACCAAAAGCGAAAGAATTGGAAAGCGCGGCGCGCAGGGGCTGGCCGTGGCGCGCCGAGGTGACGTGGTCGACGCCGGCACAGGCCGGGTCAAGTTCGCCGAGATGGGCGGTCGGCGGGATGCTTCCGTCGCGCAGCGCGAGGACCGTGACGATGGCCTCGATGGCAGCAGATCCGCCGAGCAGGTGGCCGTGCATCGACTTGGTCGCACTGACCGGCAAGCTTGCGGCGCCTTCGCCGAAAACAGCCTTGAGGGCTGCGATTTCGACCGGATCGCCCTCGGCGGTTGCTGTCCCGTGGGCGTTGACGTAATCGATGTCGCCGATGTCCAGCCCGGCATCGGCCAGGGTCAGACGGATGGCGCGAATCTGTCCGTCGGCTTCCGGGCGGACCAGATGGGTGTGGTCGCAGGTCGTGCCGTAGCCGACGATTTCGCCGTGGATGCGGGCGCCGCGGGCCGTGGCGTGATCCCAGTCTTCAAGCACGAGGGCAGCCCCGCCCTCGCCCAGGACCAATCCACGGCGGTCGGCCGAGAAAGGCCGGCAGGCGAATGGGGAAGTTTCACGGTCGCCCGGCGCCATGACGCGCAGCGCTTCCCAGGCGCGGGCGACGCCATAGGCCTGCGGCACGTCCGAGCCACCGGTCAGCATGACCTTCGCCTCGCCGCTGCGGACCCGGCGAAAGGCTTCGCCAATGGCAATGGCCGACGAGGCACAGGCCACTGTGTGGCTCATGCTGACGCCGCCCAGCCCGAACTGGATGGACATGTGGGCATTCGCGCCGTTGTTCATGCCGAGGACGACGGTCAGTGGTGAAAGCCGCTCGCGGCCGCGCTGCCAGAGTTCGCGGTAGCCTTTTTCATAGGCCATCGTGCCGCCGAGTGCCGTCCCCCAGGCGACACCCCAGTCGCTGCGGCTTTCGCCGTCGGGCTGACGCGGCAGGCCGGCATCATCCCAGGCGCTGAAGGCGGCAGCCAGGCCGAACTGGGCGAAGCGGTCCATCATGCTGGCTTGCGGTTTGCCGAGCACGAGATCGGGATCGAAACCGGGACAGGTGACAAATGGCATCGATAGTGGTCGGGGCAGATCGTCGGTCTGCAGGTGGCCGACGGCCGATTCGCCCGCGCACAGGCGGCGAAAGAAATCAGCAAGGTCGCCGCCATAAGGGCTGACCAGCCCGAGGCCAGTAATCGCCACCCGTCGCTGGCCCATGGCTCAGCTCTTCGACTTGGCGATAAGGCCGTCCATCAGCGTGACCATCTCGCCAACGGTCCGGGGGGTTTTGAGGTCACGGGAGAGCTTCACGCCATACCGGTCCTCGAACTCGAACATCAACTCGAGCATCATCAGCGAATCAACGCCAAGCTCAGCCAGCGCCGCGCCGGGAACGACATTTTCCGGCTCGACAGCGAGACGGTCCTTGAGAAAATCGCGAATCAGTTCAATGGATTCCATAACCCGGCAATTTTAGCTGAATGCCCATGTTTTCCAAAGGTTTTACCCAATCCGACATGCAGGGACCGAATATGCAGGAGAACTGTTGTTACCATAACGGTTTTCGCTGTCCGCCAACCCTCGAGCCCTCATGCACCTGTTTTCCAGACCGCACTGGATCCGGCAGATCATTTCCAGAATAGCCATCCTGTGGCCGATCAAGGCGGCTGGCACCATGGCCTTCATGGCCATTTTCTTCTGGGCCTATTTCTGGGTTCTGCGCAACCCTCTCTTTCCCACCACGGTCATGCCGCTGATCGAACTCGACGCATGGATACCCTTTACGCCACTGGCTTTCCCGATTTACGCCTCGCTCTGGTTTTTTGTCTCGCTGCCACCGGCCCTTCTGGTCAATACCCGGATGCTCTCCTGCTACACGCAATGGATGACGGCGATGTGCCTGTTCTGCCTGGGCATTTTCTGGCTACTGCCAAC
Source organism: uncultured beta proteobacterium (assembly GCA_903930395.1). Lineage (GTDB taxonomy): Bacteria > Pseudomonadota > Gammaproteobacteria > Burkholderiales > Rhodocyclaceae > Azonexus. The sequence goes on along the minus strand of CAIYYE010000313.1, from coordinate 3,932 downwards.
CGGGGTGCCGCCGGCCATTGTCGACTGGAGCCTGTACCCGTCAATCGCCTTCATCAAGGATGCCGATGCGGCAGGTAATGCCTGCCCTTCCCTGCACGTTGCATCGTCCGTTTTTTCGGCCTTCTGGCTGGACCGGGTATTCCGGGTCGTCAGGGTGCCGCTGGTGCTGCGCTGGCTGAGTGGCGGGTTTTGTCTGGCCATCCTGTGGTCTACGATGGCGACCCGCCAGCATGTGGCCATCGATGTCCTGGCCGGTACCACTGTCGGCCTCGTATTCGCCGTCTTGTCGCTACGCCATGCCATGGCCAGCGCGAGGAACGGAGAAATCTAACTGTTATTGACAGTTTGCGGCAGGGTTTTCAGGAATAGCGCGGCATCCTGAAAGCCAACGATGCGGACATTTCTGATTTCCTGCCCTTTGCTGTCGTAGAAAACGATGCCTGGTGGGCCGAAGAGATTGAATTTGGCCAGCAAGGCCTTGTCATCGTCCGAATTGGCCGTGACATCGGCCTGGAGCAGCTTGAATCCAGCCAGTCTGGCTTGAACGGCGGGGTCGGAGAAGGTAAAGCGCTCCATTTCCTTGCATGAAACGCACCAGTCGGCGTAAAAATCGAGCATGACTGGGCGTCCGGCAGCCTTGATCTTGGCCTCCAGGTCGGCAACCGACGTGACGCGCTCGAAAGGCAGCCGCTTTTCTTCGGTGGCGCCGGCCTGAGCGCGCAGACCGGCCAGCGGTTGCAGCGGGTCGCGGCCACCGGCCAGGGCACCGATGAGCAGTGCGGCGCCGGTCAGCAGCATGAGAATCCCGACCCCCTTCCAGAATCGCTGCCAGCCCTTGGCGTGTGGCGGCAGCGGGTCAAGGGCATGCAGGTAGATGGCCGGTATGATGAGTAGTGCCGCCCAGGCCAGCATGGCGACGACCGCCGGGATGACCGGGGAGACCAGCCAGACAGCGGTGGCGAGCAGCAGTACGCCGAAGGCCTTCTTTATGCCCTCCATCCAGGCGCCTGTTTTCGGCAGCAAGGAGCCGCCGGCAACGCCGACGGCAATGAGCGGGGCGCCCATGCCGAGGGCCATGACGAACAGCGCGGTACCGCCAAAAACGGCATCGCCGGTCTGGCCGATATAAAGCAGCGCCCCGGCCAGTGGCGCGGCGACGCAAGGGCCAACGATCAGGGCCGAAAGAGCGCCCATCAGGAATACACCGATGCCGCGCCCACCCTGCAGGTGGCCGGATTCTTCCGAGAGCTTGCTTTGTAGCGCGGTCGGCAACTGCAGTTCGTAAAAGCCGAACATCGAGAACGAGAGCACGACAAAAACCAGCGCAAAGCTGCCGAGTACCCACGGGTTTTGCAGGGCAGCGGAAAGCAGCGTTCCCGTCATGCCGGCGGCGACACCGGCTGCGGCGTAGGTGACGGCCATGCCGAGGACGTAGGCCAGCGACAGCGCGAAGCCGCGCGCATGCGAATTCTTGTGGCCCTGACCGGCGATGATGCCGGACAGGATGGGGATCATCGGGAAGACACAGGGCGTCAGCGACAGGCCCAGGCCGGCGATGAAGAAGAAGGCAAGACTGGTCCAGAAGCCGGCGTTTTTCAGGGTTGAGGCGATGGCACCGCTTTCGTCGCCATCGGCGGTTGTGGAGACTGGTGGCGCGCTGGCCGGATCGGGCAGTTCCACACTAAGTGGCTGGGTTTGCGGCGGGTAGCAGACGCCGGCATCGGCACAGCCCTGGGCGGTCACCTTGAGGTTCAGCGGTAGGGTGCCGGAGCTGGATCTTTCAACAGGAATGCGGATGGCCACGCTCTTGTAATAGACCTCGACCTTGCCGAAATTCTCGTCGTTATGTTCCTTGCCTTTGGGAAAGGTCGGCGTACCCAGTTTGACCACATCGCCCTCGACAGCGAAGCGGAACTTGTCGCGGTACAGGTAGTAGCCCTTGGCGATGGCGTAGGTGACTTCGAGGGTCTGGCCGTCGAGAGCCTTGACCGATGGTTTGAAGGCGACGGCCGGATCGAGGAATTCCTCGGCCTGGGCAAGCCCGATGAACAGGGAAAAGATGAGGAAAAGTAGGCGCATGGTCATTGGATCGTTTCTTCGGCCACCCAGTTCAGGTAGGCGGGCAGGCCCTGGCTGAGCGGCAGGGCGATGATTTCGGGCAAGGCGTAGGGGTGGCGTTCGCGGATACAGGTTTCGAGCGCAGGATAGCTGGCTGTGGTCGACTTGAAAAACAGCGGAATTTCGGAAGCCGACTCGACCTTGCCCTGCCAGCGATAGACCGACTGGACGCGCGGCAGGATATTCACGCAGGCGGCCAGCTTCGCTTCAACGGCGGCGAGCGCGATGGTGTTGGCGCTTTCTTCATCCGGGCAGTTGGTGATGACGAGCAGGGTTTCCATCAGCAGATTCTACTTGAGCAGGCGGCGCCGGGTCAGGTGCAGCGCGATGACGAAGGCTACGGCGGCCGTGACGAGCAGTGCCATGATGTGGATCAGGGCGTTGGCCGGCACTTCACCGGCGAGCAGCGGCCGGACCAATGCGACGCCTTGCGCCAGCGGCAGCCAGCCGCCGATCAGGGCTAGCCAGCCGGGTAGCTGGTCGGTCGGGAAGAAAACGCCGGAAACGAGTGTCATCGGCGTGATGAAGAGTGTGAAGTAGTACATGAAGAAATCGTAGGACGGCGCCAGGGCGTTCCAGATCAGGCCCAGCGCGGCAAAGGCCAACCCGGTGAGGACGATGGCCGGCAGCGCCCAGAGCATGAGCGGGCCGTGGGTCAGGCCCATGGCGGTGATGACAACGAGAATTGCAGCGCCGGAAAACAATGATTTGGTGGCCGCCCAGAACAGTTCTCCGGCGACGACGTCGCCCAGACCGAGCGGCGTGTTGAGGATGGCTTCCCAGGTTTTCTGCACATGCATGCGGGAAAAGGCGGAGTACAGGGCCTCGAAGGTTGCGGCGTTCATCGTCGAGGCACAGACGGTGCCGGCGGCGAGGAAGGCGACGTAGGGCTGGCCCTCGATGCTGGGCAGCATGGCGCCGAGGCCGTAGCCGAGGCCGAGCATGTAGATCAGCGGGTCGGCCAGGTTGCCCAGAATGGACGGCAGGGCGAGCTTGCGCCAGACAAGGAAATTGCGGCGCCAGACAGGAAACCAGCCGATGAGGGAGGGTTGAGGCAGCATGAGGCAGGAAGTGGATGAAACGGAAAGGGGATTCTAACGTTTGCTCGCCAATGCCGCCTGAGCAGTTGTCCGGGAAAATGTCAGAATGGATGGATGTCGCCACCCGCCATCATTCTCAGCACGCTCAACGCCCGCTACATTCATGCCTCGCTCGGCCTGCGCTACCTGCTCGCCAACATGGCCAGGCACGGCGGGAGCGATCTGTGCGAGCAAACGGTGCTGCGCGAATTCACCATCGCCCGGCCGGTGCAGGAAATCGTCGATGCGCTGTTGGCTGAACTCGGCGAGCCAGTGAATGGAACAACGCAAATCGTCGGTTTTGGCGTCTATATCTGGAATGTCGGGCCGACCACCGAGGTCGTCCGCCAACTCAAGCTGGCCCGCCCGGCGCTTAAAATCGTCCTGGGTGGTCCGGAAGTCAGTCATGAATGGGCGGATCAGGAAATCGTCCGGTTGGCCGATCACCTGATTACCGGCTGGGGCGATGTCAGTTTTCCCAAACTCTGTCGCGCCCTGCTCCACGGGCCGCAGCCGCTCATGAAAGTGATCGCTGGCGAGCAGGCGGAACTGGCCGACATCGACCTGCCCTACGCCGAATTCAGCACCGATGACCTGGCGCATCGTCTGCTCTATGTCGAAGCCTCGCGCGGCTGCCCGTTCAAATGCGAATTCTGTCTCAGTGCACTCGACAAGACGGCCTGGGCATTTGATCAAGAACGCTTCCTTGCTGCGCTCGAGGTGCTTTACCAGCGC
>CAIYYE010000312.1 GCA_903930395.1 uncultured beta proteobacterium | reverse complement strand
CCGTAGGTCACTTCGCCGGTTTCGCGGTCGTAGATCGGCGTGCTCTGGCCGATGTAGACGCCCATCGACAGCACGGAGTTTTCGCCAATGATGACGCCTTCGACGACTTCGGAACGGGCGCCGATGAAGCAGTTGTCTTCGATGATGGTCGGGTTGGCCTGGAGCGGCTCAAGGACGCCGCCGATGCCGACGCCGCCGGAGAGGTGAACGTTCTTGCCAATCTGTGCGCAGGAACCGACGGTAACCCAGGTGTCGACCATGGTGGCTTCATCGACATAGGCGCCGATGTTCACGAAGGAGGGCATGAGCACGGCATTCTTGGCGACGTAGGAGCCCTTGCGCACGATGGTGCCCGGGACCACACGGAAGCCACCCTGACGGAATTGTTCTTCGGTCCAGCCCTGGAACTTGGTGTCGACCTTGTCGTAAAAACGCACGTCGCCGGATTCCTGGACGCGGTTGTCGCGGACGCGGAAAGAAAGCAGCACGGCCTTCTTGACCCACTGGTGGGTGACCCAGTCACCGTTGATCTTTTCCGCGACGCGCAGAGCGCCGGAGTCGAGCATGCCGACGACCTGGTTGATGGCAGCCACGGTATCGACCGGGGATTGCGGCGACAGTTCGGTGCGCTTTTCCCAGAGTTCTTCGATGATGGCTTGGAGGGGATGGCTCATGGATGTTCTCTCTGTTTACAGTTGTTGTGTGAATTGACGAATACGGTTGGCGGCGTCCAGGCACTCGTCCAGCGAGGCCACCAGCGCGATGCGAATGAAATTGGCGCCCGGATTGACGCCGCGAACTTCGCGCGCCAGGAAGCTGCCGGGCAGGACCACGACATTATAGTGTTCGAGCAGGCCGCGGGCGAACTCGGTGTCGGTGATCGGGGCGAGTTTGTCTACCTTCGCCCACAGGTAGAAGCTGGCGTCTGGCATGCGGGTGTCGAGCACCTCGCCAATCAGCGGCGTGCAGGCGGCGAACTTGTCGCGGTACTGGTTGCGGTTGTCGAGCACGTGCGCCTCGTCGTTCCAGGCGGCGATCGATGCCGTTTGCACCGGGGGCGCCATGGCACAGCCGTGGTAGGTGCGATAGAGCAAAAATTTCTTGATGATCGTCGCGTCGCCGGCCGCGAAGCCGGAGCGCATGCCCGGCACGTTGGAGCGTTTGGACAGGCTGGACAGCATGATGACGCGCGCGTTGGAGCGGCCGAGCAGCTTGGCCGCCTGCAGGCCGCCGATGGGCGGGTTGCCTTCGTCGAAGTAGATTTCCGAATAGCACTCGTCGGAAGCGATGACGAAACCGTATTTGTCGGAGAGGTCGAATAGCGTCTTCCAGTCGGCCAGCGACAAGACCTTGCCGGTCGGATTGCCCGGCGAGCAGACGTAGAAGAGCTGGACGCGCGCCCATTCCTCGTCGCTCAGGCTGTTGTAATCGAAAGCGAAATCGTTGTCCGGCAGGTTGTTGAGGAAGCGCGGTTCAGCCCCGGAGAGGTAGGCCGCACCTTCGTAGATCTGGTAGAACGGATTCGGGCTGACGACCAGCGGCACATAGCCCCGGCTGGAATCGATGACTGTTTGCGCCAGTGAGAAGAGGGCCTCGCGGGAACCATTGACCGGCAGGATTTCCGTTTCCGCATCCAGTGCCAGATCGTAGCGACGCTTGCACCAGGCGGCAATGGCCTGACGCAGCGCCGGCACACCCTGGGTCGTCGGATAGTTGGCCAGACCTTTCAGGCCCTTGGCCAGCGCATCGATGATGAAAGGCGGCGTCGGGTGCTGCGGCTCGCCGATGGAGAGTTTGATCTCCTTGTACTGCGGATTGGGCGTGACGCCGGCAAACAGGGCGCGCAGCTTTTCGAAGGGGTAGGGCTGGAGTTGGGCGAGATGCGGATTCACGGCTGGCGTCGATTGGGTGTAAAAATGCGGATTATCCCTGAAAACGATAGCGCTGCCTTGTGAACAAACGCGGAACCCCCCTGCTGATTTCTCTCACTGCCTTGCTGGCTGCTTGCGCCATCGGCTATCAGGCCCGTGGCAGCCTGAGCGACGTACCCGGCGAGATGCGCGGCAAGGGCTATCCCGGCAATGCGAGCGGTGGCGGGCGGTTTGCGCTGGCTGATCGCGAGGGTCGCCTGAGTTGCGACGGGCAACTGAGACCGCCGGACGTATCGCCAACACCCGGCAGTTGCGCTGGGGAAGCCGGTGACGGCATCGTTCGCTGCAGCGATGGCCGGGAATTTCCGGTGCGCTGGTCGGCGCTGTCCTGCCGCTCCTTTGCAGGCAGCGGCGTGGACAAATCGGGAAACCGGCTGGATTTTCGGGTCGAACGTCGGCAATAGCCGCCGAATCAGACCTGGCTCAACAGTTCCTGCTTTTTGCTATGGAATTCCTGATCGGTCAGGATGCCCTTTTGGTGCAGGGCCGCCAGGCGCTCAATCTTGGCGAAGACGTCGTCCTGAGGAGCGGGGTTGTATTGAGGCTGCTGGACAAAATTCTGCGGTGCCGGGGCGCTGAAGTTCTGCTGTGGCTGGGCGTAGCCGCCACCGCTGACGACAGGCAGGCTGCTCACGCCGAAGGTGCCGTACTGGCTGGAGAAAGTCAGCGAGTCATTGCCGCCCTGTTGCTGGGAAACTCCGCCTATCTGATTGTCCAGCGTGTCGTATACGGTGGTCTGGCCATCGATTTCCAGGGCCAGCCGGCGCGAACCCGGAAAGACTGCGTAGCGGATATTATTCTGGCCGCCGCTTGACGACGGCGCGCCAAGATCACCCGGCCACCACTGGCCTGCTGCCGCCGGCGAAACAAAGAGATTGCCGCCAGAGGACTGGAATTGCGATTGCGCCGGCTGGAAATAGCCGGGCTGATTCATCAACTGATTGGAAATTTCGACGCACAGGCCATCGACCTTGGCCTTCAGGCCGTAGTTGAACATGTCGCCGACCATGGTCATGCCGCCCTGCATCCACTGGCCGGAACCGCCCATCTCGGGGTGGCTGAACTGGGCCATGGTGCCATTGCCGTTCATCACGGCATAAATCATGGTGATGGCGGCATCGTTGCTGATGCCATAGCGGCTGGATAAATTCTGAATGAACTGCTGACCATCTGGGGTGAATTGCTGCATGGCTGCTCCACGAAGTTGAAAGGGGAACCGGAGTAGGCCGTGCGTCGAAAAGCAAAGGCTTGGTCAGGAATGCATCACCGGGTCGTCCCATGATGCGGCCCATATTTTACCGGCAGATGATCAAAACGAGGTCAAACGATTTTGACTTCAGGTGTCACCGGTTGTTCCGGACTGTTCGGCGGTGCGCGCTTCCGTCAGTTTCTGGACAATCAGGCTGCCGATCATGTCGCCCTCGACATTGACCGCCGTCCGCACGGTGTCGAGGATGCGGTCGATGGGGAGCAGGATGGCGATGGCGGCGGTGGGCAGGCCGACCGATTCGAGGACGAGCACCATGCTCAGCATGCCGACGCTGGGGATGCCGGGGGCGCCGATGGCGCCGAGCATGGCGACGAAGAAGATGATCAGCTGGTGGGCGAGGTCGAGTTCGATGCCGGCCAGGCGGGCGACGAAGAGGGCGGCGGCGGCTTCATAGAGGGCGGTGCCGTCCATGTTGACGGTCGCGCCGAGCGGGACGACGAAATTGGCAATGTCCTTTTTGACGTGCAAATGCTGCTCGGTGCAGCGCAGCGTGACGGGCAGCGTGGCGGCGCTTGAACTGGTGGCGAAGGCAGTGATCAGTGCTTCTTTCGATCCCTTCCAGAAGCGCAGTGGCGACATGCGGGTGACCAGCCAGAGAAGCAGCGGCAGAATGATGATGCCGTGAAACAGCGTGGTGCCGGTGACGACGGCAATGAAATGGGCGAGGCTGGTAAGCAGCGCTGCATTCTGCGTGGCGACCAGTTGCAGGAGCAGGGCGGCGAGACCAAAGGGGGCGAGGCGCATGATCCAGCCGACGATGAGCAGGCAGAGCTCCTGCAATTCCTGAAGCAGCACACGGATGTTCTTGTAGCGTTCGCCGCCGACAACGAGCGCGATGCCGAGAAACAGCGCAACGATGACGACGGCCAGGATGTCGCCCTGGGCCAGCGCCTTGAAAGGGT
>CAIYYE010000311.1 GCA_903930395.1 uncultured beta proteobacterium | reverse complement strand
CTGATGAAGCGACCATCGTTGCCGACCGGGTTATTGACCGGCAGGCCGTACTTCTTGCCGATGTTGTAGTCGTCCACACCATGCGCCGGGGCGGTATGCACCAAGCCCGTACCGGCTTCGGTCGTGACATGGGTGCCGCAGATGATCGCCACGTCACGCTTCTGGAAAGGATGCTTGAGGAGGATCTGGTCGAGCTTGTCGCCGGTGCAGGAACCAACCACCGCCCCTTCTATGCCGTAACGCTTGAGGGCGGATTCGGCCAGTTCGCGAACGAGGATCAGCCCGCCCTTTTCGGTTTCGATCAGGTCGTAGGTCAGGTCCGGATGGACGCTGACCGCCTCGTTGGCCGGCAGGGTCCACGGTGTCGTCGTCCAGATCACCGCGAAGGCCGGGCCATTCAGGTGGGTCAGGCCGAAGGCATGGGCCAGTTTCTCGGCGTGGTTCGCATGCACTTCGAAGGCGACGTCGATGGCCGGGGAGTTTTTGTCCTCGTACTCGACTTCGGCTTCAGCCAGGGCAGAACCACAGTCCAGGCACCAGTTGACCGGCTTGAGGCCCTGATAGAGGTAGCCCTGTTCGAGAATCTTGCCCAGCGCCCGGATTTCGCCGGCTTCAGCCGAAAAATTCATGGTCAGGTAGGGATTGTCCCACTCGCCCAGGACACCAAGGCGGATGAAATCCTTCTTCTGGCGCTCGACCTGCTCGGCGGCATAGGCGCGGGAGAGTTCGCGCACCCTGTCGCCGGGGATGTTCTTGCCGTGCAGTTTTTCAATCTGGTGCTCGATCGGCAGGCCGTGGCAGTCCCAACCCGGCACGTAGGGCGCGTCGAAACCGGAGAGCGTTTTCGAGCGGACGATGATGTCCTTCAAGACCTTGTTCACCGCATGGCCGATGTGGATGTCGCCGTTGGCATAGGGCGGGCCGTCATGCAGGACAAAACGCGGCCGGCCGGCGCAGGCTTCGCGGATGCGCTGATAGAGCTTTTTCTCCTGCCACAGGGCGACCCATTGCGGCTCGCGCTTGGGCAGGTCGCCGCGCATCGGGAAGGCCGTATCCGGCAGGTTCAGGGTGTCTTTGTAATCAGCCATTTTGCGTGCTCACAGCTCGAAAAAAGCCCGGGCAGCCGCAGCATCCGCTGCGATCTGCGCCTTGAGGGCGTCAATATTGGGAAAACGTTGCTCGTCGCGCAACTTGTGGGCGAAACGCACGGAAATGTGCGCACCGTAAATGTCGCGGTTGAAATCGAAGAGATGGACTTCCAGCAAAGGGCGGGTGCCATTCACCGTGGGCCGGATACCGAGATTGGCCACGCCGGGCAAGGGCTGCTCACCCAGGCCGCTGACTTCGACAGCAAAAACACCGCTCATCGGAAGCGGATTGTGCTTGATGCGCAGATTGGCCGTGGCAAAGCCGATCTGGCGACCGAGCTTCTGACCATGCAAGACCTGGCCGTCGATGATGTAGGGCCGCCCCAGCAGCCGCGCTGCCAATTCCATATTCCCCGCCTGCAAGGCCCGACGAACGCCTGAACTGGAGACGCGCTCGCCATCGACCAGTACGCTGCCCATAGCCTCAACGGCAAAGCCAAAGTGCTGACCGGCTTCCTGAAGCAAGGCGAAATCACCGGTCCGACCACGGCCGAAGCGGAAATCGTCACCGATGATCAGATGACGCAACTGGCAACCACGGACCAGTACCTGCTCGATGAACTCGTCGGCCGACAAGCCGGCAAAGCCGGCGTTGAATGGGCATATCATGGCCTGGCGGGCACCGCACTCAGCCAGCAACTCAAGTTTTTCACGCAGCGTCGTCAGGCGGGCCGGAGCCGAAGCCGGGGCAAAAAATTCGCGCGGATGCGGCTCGAAGGTCAGCACGGTAGGCGCCAGCTGGCTCTGCGCGGCGACCTGGGCCAGGCGTTTGACCAGCGCCGCATGCCCAAGGTGCACACCATCGAAATTGCCGATGGCGAGCACAACCGGAGCAGGAACGGGACGCGAATGACCGCG
>CAIYYE010000310.1 GCA_903930395.1 uncultured beta proteobacterium | reverse complement strand
GCCGGGCTGGAGGCCTGGCGTTTCCTGATTTTGCCGGTGCTGATCGGCGTGGTCTCGGGCATCGGCTCGTCGACGCGTTGGTACCGGACAATCTTTCTTGAAGAGGTGGGCAAGGATTACGTGCGGACGGCCCGCGCCAAGGGCTTGCCGGAGACGCTGGTCTTCTTCCGCCACATCCTGCGCAATGCGCTGATTCCCATCCTGACCGGCGTTGTCGTGGTCATTCCGCTGCTCTTCATGGGCTCGCTGCTGACTGAATCCTTTTTCGGCATCCCCGGCCTGGGCAGCTACACCATCGATGCGATCAATGCCCAGGATTTCTCGGTGGTACGTTCCATGGTCTTCATCGGCTCGGTGCTCTATATCGTCGGGCTGATCCTGACCGATATTTCCTACACCCTGGTCGACCCGCGGATACGCTTCGAATGATGGGCTTTCAGGTCGTCGTCCTCTGGTCGGATATCCTGATCTGGTTGCTCGTCGCGGCCGGCCTCGGTGTTGGCCTGCTGATCGCGAAAAATCCGCCTTTGCTCGCCGCCTGGCGCCGGGTCGGGGCGAACCGGGTCGGCATGGCTTCGGCTACGGTGCTGCTCGGCTTCATCCTGATTGGCCTCCTTGATTCGCTGCACTACCGGGCGCAACTGGAAAGCAAGCCGGGCCAGAAGGCGGTCTATGCGGTCGAAGTGCTCTCGGCGCTTGACGCCCTGGCCGCGCCCTTGCGTTCGCGCAATGAAAAAACCTACTCCGCACCGTTCGCGACGCGGCTTTATGCCAAGGAAACCATCGATGTGCCCGGTCAGGGCTCGGTGCGCGACTATCCGCGCCTCAAGCATGGCGGTCAGCATCTCGGCGAGCGGGAGGGCGAGGTGGTGGAGGATGCCGGCTTCACCGCTTTCCGGGCGAGTGTGCTGGCTTTCGTCGGCTGGCTTGCGGTTTTTGCGGCGGTACTTGCCTTTAACCGGAAAAAATCGCCAGAAACCCCATTGAGCGAAACGGCCTTCGCCTGGGATGCCGTGCTGCTGACGCTGCTTGTCATGCTGCTGAGCATCGTGCCGCTCTTCTGGCTGTCCGGCCAGTACCACGTTTTCGGCACCGACAAGGTGGGCCAGGACGTGCTGTATCAGATACTCAAAAGCGTACGCACCGGGCTCATCATCGGCCTCGTCACGACGCTCGTCATGCTGCCCATGGCCGTGCTGCTCGGTATCGTCGCCGGCTATTTTCGCGGCTGGGTCGATGACGTGATCCAGTACGTCTACACCGTGCTCAACTCGATTCCGGGGGTGCTGCTGATTGCCGCCGCCGTGCTCATGATGCAGGTCGTCATCGATACCCACCCGGAGTGGTTCTCGACCGCCGCCGAGCGCGCTGACCTGCGTCTGCTGGCGCTTTGTTTCATTCTCGGCATCACGAGCTGGACGGGGCTGTGCCGGCTGCTGCGCGGCGAGACGCTGAAGCTGCGCGAGCTCGAATACATCCAGGCAGCGCAAGCCTTTGGCGTTTCGAACTGGCGCATCATTGTCCGCCACATCCTGCCCAACCTCATGCACATCGTCATCATCGCCCTGGTCATGGATTTCTCCGGGCTGGTGCTGGCCGAAGCCGTACTGTCCTACGTCGGAATCGGCGTCGATCCGAGCATGACCAGCTTCGGCACCATGATCAACAACGCCCGCATGGAACTGGGCCGCGAGCCAGTCGTCTGGTGGTCGCTGGCGGCCGCCTTCTCGGCCATGTTCATTCTTGTCCTGGCGGCCAACCTGTTTGCCGACGCGGTGCGCGATGCGTTCGACCCGAGGGCTGTCTGAATGTTGAAGCTTGAGAACCTCCGTTTGGGTTTCATTGCCGGAAAAAAGACACTGGCCGCGGTCGATGGAATTTCCTTCACCATTGCCCGGGGTGAAACCTTCGCCCTGCTCGGCGAATCCGGCTGCGGCAAATCGGCGACGGCGCAGGGCATCATGCGCCTCCTGCCGGCTGCCGGACGGATTCTGGATGGCCGGGTCGAACTCGATGGCGAGCCATTGCTCAGCCTCTCTGAAGCCGACATGCGCGCTTATCGTGGCGGCCGCATGGCGATGATCTTCCAGGAGCCGGCGACCAGCCTCAACCCGGTCCTCACTGTCGGCCGGCAGATAGGTGAAGTGCTCGAACGCCACCTTGGCCTGCGTGGAGAAGTGGCGGCTGATCGCATGCTCGATCTGCTGCGTCAGGTCGGCATTGCCGATCCCGAACGCCGCCTGAACGAATACCCCTTCCAGCTTTCCGGCGGCATGAAGCAGCGCGTCATGATCGCCATCGCCCTGGCCGGCGAGCCCGAACTGCTCATTGCCGACGAGCCGACCACGGCGCTGGACGTCACCGTTCAGGCTCAGATTCTCGATTTGCTCGCCAAATTGCAGGCCGAGCGTGGCATGGGCATGCTGCTCATCACCCACGATCTTGGCGTCGTCGCCCGCATGGCGCACCGCATCGGCGTCATGTATGCGGGCGAACTAGTCGAAGTGGCCAGCCGCGAGGAATTTTTCTCGCGCCCGAAACATCCCTACACGCAGGCCCTGTTCGAAGCCTTGCCGGAGATTTCCCGGCGTGGTCTTAGACTGCGGACTATTCCCGGTCAGGTCCCATCGCTCGCCGCCATGCCCACCGGCTGCCGCTTTGCCGACCGCTGCGCGCACGTCATGCCGGTTTGCCGCGAGCTTTCGCCGCCCTGGCGAGAGATTGCTGCCGGCCACGCCGTGCGTTGTCACTGGCACGGCGAGGCCATGGCAGATGACGGCAGTCAGCATGCAGTCACTGAACTTGACATTGATCCGGGCCGACCTTTCCTCCAGATCGACGGGCTCAAGGTGCATTTCCCGATTCGCAAGGGTTTCCTGCAGCGGACTGTCGGCCACGTCCGTGCCGTCGATGGCGTTTCACTGGCCATTTCGGCCGGCCGGACGCTGGCGCTGGTCGGCGAATCCGGCTGTGGCAAGACGACAGTCGGCAAGGCGTTGCTTCAGTTGATCCCGCCGACGGCCGGTAGCGTCATGCTCGGCGGTAGCGAACTGGTTGGTCTGAAGGGGCGGCGCCTGCGCAGTGTGCGGCGCCACATGCAGATGATTTTCCAGGACCCGTTTGCCTCGCTCAATCCGCGCCTGCGCGTCGGCGAAATCATCGCCGAAGGCATGGGGGCGCTCGGTGTCGAGCCCGATTCCAGCGCGAGGACTCAGGCGGTGGCTGCCTTACTGCAACAAGTCGGACTTGCCGTCGAGGCGATTGACCGCTATCCGCACGAATTCTCGGGCGGCCAGCGCCAGCGCATCGCCATCGCCCGTGCCCTCGCCGTACAGCCGGAACTGCTCATCTGCGACGAGCCTACCTCGGCGCTCGATGTCTCGGTCCAGGCGCAAATTCTCAATCTACTGAAAAAGCTGCAGGCTGAACTGGGTGTCGCCTACCTCTTCATCACGCACAATTTTGCCGTGGTGGAATATCTGGCCCACGACGTGGCCGTCATGTATCTCGGCCGCATTGTCGAGCAGGGCAGGGCGGAGGAAGTCCTGCGTTCGCCGCGCCACCCTTATACGCAAGCCCTGCTCTCGGCTGTCCCGGCGCCGCGCCTGGAGGGTCAGACGGCGATCACCCGGCTCCCCGGCGAAACCCCGTCGCCGGCCAATCCGCCGAGCGGCTGTCATTTTCATTCGCGTTGTCCGCAGGCTATGGATGTTTGCCGGCAGCACTACCCGGAAGTGACCGGCGTTTCAGGTACGCATACGGTCAGTTGCCATCTGATCGGCTAATTCAGCGGCGCTTGGCTTGGCCTGGTTTGACTGCCGTTGTGGTGTCAGTCTTTTTGGCGGATTTGGCGACGCCGGCCTTGGCTTTCACGGGCTTGGCAACGGCCTGAGTCGCCCTGCCCGTCGCCTTGGCGCTGGCTTTACTCAGGCGTGGCTCGGCTGTGCCGCACTTCTTCACGGCAGGCTTCCCCTTGCCCGGCTTGCCGCAACGAGGCTCCGGTTCGATGATGTGCTGCGGTGTTGCCGTGTTGAGCAGATTGTTCAGGCTGGCTGTGTTACCGCTGCCCGGAACCAGCAGTGTCGATCCGGCACCGAGGCGGACCTTTTCCGAAAGCCCGTTGGCGCGGGCCAGTTCGCCAGGCGTTGTGTCGAAACTGGCGGCGATCCGGTCCAGGCGCTGGGGGGCCGTCAGCGTGTAGGCCTGCCACTGGGAGAGCGGCGCCTGGGTGTTTTGCAGATTGTCGCGGAAGGCATCGAGCTTGTCGGTCGGAATGACGAGGGGGGTTGCGGCCTTGATGACCGGGCGATTATGCGACGGATTGAGGCGCTGGAATTCTTCCAGGGGCATGTTGGCCAGCCGGGCCGCCGTCTTGATGTCCATCGGGCGGCGGGTTTCCAGCGTTGCGAAATACGGTTCGTTGGGGATCATCGGCAGATCCAGGCGGGCAATCTGCGCCGGGTTGCCGAGAATGTTCTTCAGCGCCTGCAGCTTGGGGACGTAATGCCGGGTTTCGTTCGGCATGGTCAGATTGGGGTAGTCGGTCGGCAGGCCGCGTGACTCGTTCTTGCCGATGGCCCGCTTCACCGCGCCTTCGCCCCAGTTGTATGAGGCCAGCGCGAGGTGCCAGTCACCATGCATTTCGTAGATGGCCTGCAGGTAATCGAGTGCCGCGCCGGTCGAGGAAATGACATCGCGCCGCTCGTCGCGCCACCAGTTCTGTTCGAGATTGAAACGCTTGCCGGTGGCCGGAATGAACTGCCACAGTCCCGCCGCATGGGCCGGCGAATAGGCATTGGGATTGAAAGAACTTTCGACCATGGGGAGCAGGGCAAGCTCTGTCGGCATGCCGCGGGATTCCAGTTCATCGACGATATAGTGCAGATAGGGGCGGCTGCGCGCGACCATGCGGCGCAGCGCATCGGGACGGTTCTGGTACCACTGCTGATAATGCAGGACCAGGTCGTCGTTGAGATCCGTCATCGCGAAACCGTTGCGGATGCGCTCCCAGAGATTGGTGGAGTGAGCAGTAAGGTCGATGCTGCCCGGTAGTTCCGGCGCCATGTGTATTTCATGGACGGTCAGCGCATCATCGGCATTGAGGCCTGGTTCGGCCAGGGAAGGCATGCTCAGAGAGGGGAAATTGCTACCGTCCAGCCCTTCGGCCAGCAGCGGGCCCGAAAGCGTCAACAGCACTGTGCCCAGCATTGCGGAAAAAATTTGGCGGACAGGCGACAGGGCGCTTCGATGCTGCATGAATGGGGCTCCTGGCACGGGCAAGTCAACTAAGCCCGCGATTATACCCGATGTGAAAAGTCCACTTTTACGGGTTAACCAAAAAGACCAGCCTGGGCTGGTCTTTAAGAAGTTGGCGGAGTGGACGGGACTCGAACCCGCGACCCCCGGCGTGACAGGCCGGTATTCTAACCAACTGAACTACCACTCCGCGCTAAAACCTTGGCGTCCCCACGGGGATTCGAACCCCGGTTACCGCCGTGAAAGGGCGGTGTCCTAGGCCTCTAGACGATGGGGACCCGGACTTTCAAGTACTGCCTAGTTCGGCGCTTGGTGGAGGTACGCGGGATCGAACCGCGGACCTCTTGCATGCCATGCAAGCGCTCTCCCAGCTGAGCTATACCCCCACATTCGAGAGACAGCCGAACTATCTGGACAGAAGGCATTTGCCTCTTGCCCGAAAAAAAACCGGATCGATCCGGTTCTCTTAATGTTGGCGGAGTGGACGGGACTCGAACCCGCGACCCCCGGCGTGACAGGCCGGTATTCTAACCAACTGAACTACCACTCCGCG
>CAIYYE010000309.1 GCA_903930395.1 uncultured beta proteobacterium | reverse complement strand
TCGTTTTCGTCGGTACCCGGGCGCAGCTTGATTTCCTTGACCTGCACCTGCTTCTGCTTCAACTTGGCTTCGTGAGCCCGCTTCTGTTCCTGGTACTTGAACTTGCCGTAATCCATGATGCGGCAAACCGGCGGCTTGGCAGTCGGTGCGATCTCGACCAGATCGACGCCGGCTTCTTCAGCCATTTGCAGGGCTTCGCGAATACTGACGATACCCAGCTGTTCACCCTCTGCACCCTGGAGACGAATCTCCGGAACCGTGATTTCTTCGTTGAGGCGATGCGCCTTGTTCTGAGCTATGGTAAAACCCCCGAAAACAACAAAAATTAAGCCGTGCCACTCCGCGCGGCAACTTCATTCTGAAGATGCCTGATCAGATCATCCACGGACATCTGTCCGAGATCCTGACCACCGCGAGTACGCACGGCCACTAGTCCGTCCGCTTTTTCCTTATCGCCCACAACGAGCTGATAAGGCAGCCGGTTCAAGCTATGTTCCCGAATTTTATAGGTAATTTTCTCGTTACGCAAATCCGACTCGGCCCTGAAGCCTGCCTGATGCAGCTTTTGCGCAACATCAGCGGCGTAATCGGCCTGTTTCTCGGAAATATTGAGCACTACCACCTGAACCGGCGCCAGCCAGAGCGGTAGCGCGCCCGAGAAGTTTTCGATCAGGATGCCGATGAAGCGCTCAAGCGAACCGAGGATGGCCCGGTGCAGCATGACCGGCACCTTGCGCGTATCGTCGGCCCCGACATATTCGGCACCAAGGCGGCCCGGCATCGAGAAGTCGACCTGGATGGTGCCGCACTGCCAGGAGCGGCCGATGGCGTCGCGGATGTGGAATTCGATCTTCGGACCATAAAAGGCCCCCTCGCCCGGCAGTTCCGTCCATTCCAGACTGGAAGCCCGCAGACCCTGACGCAATGCAGCCTCGGCCTGATCCCAGACCTCGTCCGAACCGACACGACCGTCCGGGCGCAAGGCCAGCTTGATCGCCACATCGTTGAAGCCGAAATCAGCGTAGACCTTCTTGACCAATGCATTGAAGGCCGTCACTTCAGCCTCGATCTGGTCTTCGGTACAGAAGATGTGACCATCATCCTGAACGAAACCACGCACGCGCATCAGGCCATGCAGGGCACCGGCCGGTTCATTGCGGTGGCAGGAGCCGAACTCACCGTAACGCAGCGGCAGTTCGCGGTAGGAGCGCAGGCCGGCATTGAAGACCTGGACATGGCCCGGACAGTTCATCGGCTTGACCGCGTAATCGCGATTTTCGGACGCCGTCGTGAACATGTTGTCCTTGTAATGCTCCCAATGCCCCGACTTTTCCCACAGGGCCTTGTCGAGAATTTGCGGGCAGCGCACTTCCTGGTAGCCGTTGTTGCGATACACGGCGCGCATATAGCTTTCGATTTCCTGCCAGATTGCCCAACCCTTGGGGTGCCAGAAGACAAGGCCCGGCGCTTCGTCCTGCATGTGGAAGAGATCGAACTGCTTGCCGAGGCGGCGGTGATCGCGCTTCTCGGCTTCTTCGAGCATGTGCAGGTAGGCGTCGAGGTCTTCCTTCTTCGCCCAGGCCGTGCCGTAGATGCGCTGCAACTGCTCGTTGCGATGATCGCCACGCCAGTAGGCACCGGCCACCTTCATCAGCTTGAAGACCTTGAGTTTGGCCGTAGTCGGCACGTGCGGGCCACGACAGAGGTCGATGAAATCGCCTTCGCGATACAGCGAAACCTGCTGGTCGGCCGGAATGGCGCCGATCAGTTTCGCCTTGTATTTCTCGCCGAGGTCGAGGAAGAACTTGACCGCATCGTCACGCGCCCAGACTTCGCGCGTCACCGGGATGTCCTGCTTGGCGAGTTCTGCCATGCGCTTTTCGATGGCGACCAGATCTTCAGGCGTAAACGGGCGCTTGTAGGCGAAGTCGTAATAGAAGCCATTTTCGATCACCGGCCCGATGGTGACCTGGGCTTCCGGGAACAGCGACTTGACGGCATAGGCGAGCAGGTGGGCGGTCGAGTGACGGATCAGCTCCAGACCTTCGGCATCGCGTTCGGTGATGATGGCGAGATCGACATTCCTGTCGATCAGATAGGAGGTATCGACCAGATTGCCATCGACCTTGCCGCCCAGCGCCGCACGGGCCATGCCTGCGCCGATGCTGGCGGCGACTTCGGCGATAGTGACCGGCTGTTCAAAAGAGCGGATGGAACCATCGGGCAGTTTGATATCAGGCATGGCAAATATCCAGGCGAAAAAAAAGTGCGGGAGTGAGCCGCACTTTTTTGGTCAAACGAAGGCTGACTCGATTAGCGTTTCTGAACTGCAGTGCAAGTTCGGAAAATCATCAAATTCAGCTCCGTCAGGAATTTTGGTAGGCGGTATTGGAATCGAACCAACGACCTCCACGATGTCAACGTG
Organism: uncultured beta proteobacterium; assembly: GCA_903930395.1. Lineage (GTDB taxonomy): Bacteria > Pseudomonadota > Gammaproteobacteria > Burkholderiales > Rhodocyclaceae > Azonexus. The sequence continues at coordinate 1,580 of CAIYYE010000309.1, read as the reverse complement.
GCGCTCTAACCAACTGAGCTAACCGCCTAAAGAAGCGCGCATTATATAGACGTAGAAGCCGATGTCAACAGCCCTTCGCGATTTTTTGCGAAGACAAGTACACTGCCTGCTCAAGTAATGGAGAAGCTCATGAACGAAGGCTGGATTATTTTTGGCATCTGCCTCATTGTCGTACTCGGTGGTGCCCTGCCGCTGATCCGTCAGCCACGTAACGACGTGCCCCCGCCACCACCCAAGGAAACCCTGCGCGACTGGCGCAGCGAAGAATAAGGATACTTTGTGGAATCCCGCATCACCGAACTCGAAATCAAAATCAGCTATACCGAAGATATGGTTGAAGAACTGAATCGCCTCGTCTATCGCCAGCAAGAACAAATCGACTTGCTCTTCCGCGAAATCCGCGCCCTGCGCGAACAAGCCCAAAGCACCCAGCCGAACGAAGCACTCAGCCTGCGCGACGAACTGCCGCCGCATTACTGACATGCCGGATCGCCCGCCGTTTTTCGTCATCTACCACGCCGACTGCCTCGATGGCTTCGGTGCCGCCTATGCCGCCTGGCGCCATTTTGGCGACACAGCCACCTATCGGCCCATGCATCACGGCGAAGCCTGGTCGCTGGACGACATTGCCGGTCGCGCTGTTTTCATCATAGATTTCTCCTATCCGCCAGAATTTCTCGAAACCCTGGCCAACCGTGCGACATCGGTCACCCAGATCGACCACCACGCCTCGGCGCTGCTCGCCTGGGGCAACAAGTTAAAGGTCGACGAGAACGGCATGCGCAGCTACCAGCATCCGACACTGCCGTTGCGCGTCACCTTCGATCTGGAAAAATCCGGCGCCCGTCTGGCCTGGGAGTATTTCCACCCCGGCATTCCGACGCCGCTGGCACTTCGCCATATCGAAGAGCAGGACATGTGGCGCTTCACCCTGCCCGGCACCCGCCCCTTCTGTCGCGCCCTGCGCCTCCTGCCTTTCGAATTTGCCGCATGGCACCAACTCGTGCTCGAAGCTCCGGACGAAAAGGCGCCGCGTTACCGCGAAACACTGGTGCAAGGCGCGGCCATTGAGCAGTTTTATCAGCAGGAAATCACGCGCATGGCGCAGAGCGGGCTACGCATGCCGGCGCAACTGCGTGGCGAACCGGTCGACGCGCTACAGGCGCAGCGTCATGGTCAGGCGATTGTTACGCAGGGCGATCTGGCCTGGCTGACCGTTTCCGGTATCGCCATCAATGCCAGCCCGCTGTTCGCTTCGGAACTGGGCAATGAACTGGCCGTGCAGAGCGGCAGTTTCGGGCTGATTTGGCAGCTATCGAGCGATGGCGAGGTCAAGGCCTCACTGCGGTCAAAGGGGAAGAACCTCGACGTTTCGGTCATCGCCACGCGCTATGGCGGTGGCGGTCATCCGAATGCAGCCGGCTTCCGGATGCCGGCCGAACAGTTTTTCAGCGAAGTGCTGAAAATGGTGCCCAGGAAGGGACTCGAACCCCCACACCTTTCGGCGCCAGAACCTAAATCTGGTGCGTCTACCAATTTCGCCACCTGGGCAGGCGGGGCGAATTCTAGCACCGACTGAG
>CAIYYE010000308.1 GCA_903930395.1 uncultured beta proteobacterium | reverse complement strand
GGATGGCGATAAAGATTCGTCACGCCGCAGCGCCGCGCCTCGGAACGGGCCTCGACAAACACCGGCAACCAGGGTGCCAGTTGCTGACGAATCCGCTCCCCGGCTTCGGTGCCCGCCACATTGGCCAGCATTACCCTGTCGGGATGCGGCCAGTCGCCGGGCAGGCGCCCCAGCTGTTCAAGCTCGGCATGGGTCACCGCACCCTGGGCCAGCCACTGCCGACCGTCGTGCACGCCCCATTTGATGCGGGTATTGCCGCTGTCCAGACAGATAATCATGCTGAACGCAGGCTGACATCGCCTGAAAATATGCGCTCGACGCCGGCCGCCGTTTCAAGCAGCAAGGCACCGTCGGCGTCGACGCCCAGACAACGACCGGGCTTCGCCGCCTCGCCATCACCGAGAATTTGTACGGCCTGATCCTGCCAGGCGTGATGGCGCTGCCATTCAAGTTTCAGCCCGCCAAAGCCTGCGCTGGCAAAACTGTCGAGCACGGCAGCCAGGTGAACGAGGATGGCCGCCAGTACATCGTGGCGATCGGCCGGGTGCGGGCAGGCCTGGCTCAAACCGGCGGCCGGCTGCGGCAAATCCCCGGTCGGCGGCAGGAGGTTGAGGCCGATGCCGATAATGGCCTGTGTGCCGCGACGATCCGATGACAGCTCGATGAGGATGCCGGCCAGCTTGGCATAGCCGTCGCCGGAACGCAGCAGCACATCGTTCGGCCACTTGAGGCAAATCCCTTGCGCGCCCAGACTATCCATAGCCCGGACGAGGCCGACGCCGACTGCCAGCGACAAGCCACTCAAGCTGGCCGCATTGCCTGAAAAACGCCAGAGCAGGGAAAAAGTCAGGCTGGACTCGGCCGACGACAACCAGCTTCGCCCACGCCGCCCGCGCCCGGCACTTTGCTCGTCGGCCACAATGACCGAGCCGGCCGGAGCGCCGCGCTCGGCCCGGCGCATCAGTTCGCTGTTGGTCGAATCGCAGGCATCCAGCGCGTCGACATCAAAGCGACCCGCCAGGTCAGCCAGGCGGGTCTTCAACAAGACGGGATCGATCAGTGTCATGCGGCGGATTTTACTCCGCCGCGTGCTCCTTGCTGCCATCGATGCCGAGTTCGGCGATCTTGCGGGTAATCGTGTTGCGGCCGATACCCAGCGCCTGCGCCGCCTCGATCCGCCGGCCGCCGGTATGGGCCAGGGCACGGGCAATCAGGATGCGCTCGAAAACCTGCGACAGCACACCGTGAATGTCAGGTACGCCGCGCGCCAACAGGCGATCGACCTCGCCTTCAAGCGCGCCTTCCCAGTCGGTAGCCAGCGTGACCGGGCTTGCTTCGCGCAACTCACCGGGCAAATCGCTGATATCCACCTGCTGCCCGGGCGCCATGACGGTCAGCCAGTGACAGAGGTTTTCCAGTTGGCGAACGTTGCCCTGAAAATCCAGCCCGCTCATGTACTTCAATGCTGCCTCGGTCAGGCGCTTGGTTTCGACACCCAGCTCCCGCGCACTTTTCTGGAGGAAATGACGGGCGAGCAGCGGAATATCCTCGCGCCGCTCGCGCAGGGCAGGCAGGCGGACGCGGATGACATTGAGACGGTGAAAAAGGTCTTCGCGGAAGAGGCCGTCCTTGACCCGCGTATCGAGATTCTGATGGGTCGCCGCAATGACCCGCACATTGGCCTTGATCGGCGAATGGCCGCCGACGCGGTAGAAATGCCCGTCGGACAGCACGCGCAGCAGGCGGGTCTGCAATTCGGCCGGCATGTCGCCGATTTCGTCGAGGAAGAGCGTGCCGCTCTCGGCCTGCTCGAAGCGACCGCGTCGTTGCGCCTGCGCCCCGGTAAAGGCACCGCGCTCGTGGCCGAAGAGTTCCGACTCGAGCAAGTCCTTGGGAATGGCTGCCGTATTGATCGCAATGAAGGGCTTGTCGGCGCGCGGGCTGTGGCGATGCAGGGCGCGCGCCACGAGTTCCTTGCCCGAGCCGGACTCGCCGGTAATCAGCACGGTCGCATGCGACATCGCCAGGCGGCCGATGGCACGGAAGACTTCCTGCATGGCGGGGGCCTGGCCGTGGATCTCCGGGACCAGCCCGACTTCTTCCATTGCACCACTCTGGTGCATGGACTCGTCAATGGCGCGGCGGATCAACTCG
>CAIYYE010000307.1 GCA_903930395.1 uncultured beta proteobacterium | reverse complement strand
TGAACCACGCCGTCCTTGAGTGCGAACAGGGTGTGATCCTTGCCGCAGCCGACGTTGTCGCCCGGGTGGAATTCAGTACCGCGCTGGCGAACGATGATGTTGCCAGCAAGGATGAATTGACCGCCGTAGCGCTTGACGCCCAGTCGTTGGGCTTGTGAGTCGCGGCCGTTACGTGAACTACCGCCTGCTTTTTTGTGTGCCATTTATTAGCTCCTTGAACTTAAGCCGTGATCGCGTCGATGCGCAATTCGGTGTAGTTCTGACGATGGCCTTGATGCTTTTGGTAATGCTTACGACGACGCATCTTGAAGATCTTGACCTTGTCGTGGCGGCCGTGGGAAATCACGGTAGCCTTGACGGTGGCGCCAGCAAGGAAGGGAGCGCCGATCTTTACCGACTCGCCTTCGCCTGCCATCAGGACCTGGTCAAGGGTAACTTCTGCGCCAACGTCTGCCGGTATCTGTTCTACTTTAAGTTTTAGACCATTGGTAACGCGATACTGCTTACCGCCGGTTTTTATGACCGCATACATGGGTTGGACTCCGAAAATAATACAAAGGGTGCTACAAAGAACCGCGCATTATACGGAAATTCTCTGACAAGTCAAAGCCTTGTCGTGGGGGTGTGGTAAACTGCCCGTCTTTGAAAAAAGGAGTTCCCCATGGCTGAAGTCACCACCGCCTCCGGGCTGGTCTATGAAGATACCGTCGTCGGCGAAGGCGCCGAGGCCAAGGCAGGCCAGCAGGCCACCGTGCACTACACCGGCTGGCTGACCAATGGCAGCAAGTTCGATTCGAGCAAGGACCGCAACGACCCCTTTGAGTTTTCGCTCGGCATGCGCCAGGTCATCGGCGGCTGGGACGAAGGCGTCCAGGGCATGAAGATTGGCGGCACGCGCAAGCTGACCATCCCGCCACATCTGGGTTACGGCGCACGTGGCGCTGGCGGCGTCATTCCGCCGAATGCGACCCTGGTCTTCGAGGTTGAACTCCTCGGTCTGCGATGAGCGCTTCCGACGATCCGTGGGCCAAGTGGCGCAAGCCCGAGGCCCCTGCGGCCGAAGCTGAGCCGAAAAAGGAATTTCGGCGCGAGGCTGCCCCCGAAGGCGAGCCGCGCCAAAAGCCCGAGAATCCTTGGGGCAAGGCCGCTCCGGAAAAACGGCCGGCCAGGAAGTCCTTTGACGCCGCGCCGGTCAGGGCGCCCCGCGCTGAAGGGCCGGTCGCCGCGCCCGTCGAGGCCGCCGAGGAAACGAGCTTGCCGGATGGCACGCTGGGCGTTCGTCGCTCGGCCAATGCCTCGCCGCGTGCCCCCAACAAGCTGCCGCTGCGTGGCGGTTCGTCCTTGCGCAAGCCGTTTGCCCCGAAGGTGGCACCGGTCTTGCCGGACACTACGCGGGAAAGGCCACCGCGCCCGGAGCCAGCCGAACGGCCAGCCCCGGTTGTCCGACCGGCCATCGTTCGCGAAGGTCCGCCGCCGGAAGGTGTGCGTTTGTCCAAGGTGATGTCGGAGCGTGGCCTCTGTTCGCGCCGCGAGGCCGACCTGTGGATCGAACGCGGCTGGGTCTTTGTCGATGGCGAGCGGGTCAGCGAACTCGGTTCGCGTATCGATCCGACTGCCGAGGTGGCGATCTCGAAAGAGGCCAAGTTCGATCAGGCCAAACAGGTTACCGTGCTCCTCAACAAGCCGGTCGGCTATGTCTCGGGCCAGCCGGAACCGGGCTTTACGCCGGCAATTACGCTGATCACGCCGGACAACCAGGTGCGCCAGTCGGGTGACCCGGAATTCAAGCCGTGGATGATGCGCGGCCTGGCCCCGGCCGGGCGGCTCGACATCGATTCGACAGGTTTGTTGGTGCTGACGCAGGATGGTCGCGTTGCCAAAAAGCTGATCGGCGAGGACAGCCAGGCGGAGAAGGAATACCTGGTACGGGTCGCCGGCGAGATGATCAAGGGCGGCCTCGAGCTGCTCAATCACGGTCTGGAACTCGACGGTCAGGCCCTCAAGCCGGCGCGCGTCAAGCAACTCAACGAGGACCAGCTGCACTTCATCCTCAAGGAAGGCAAGAAGCGCCAGATCCGCCGTATGTGCGAACTGGTCGGCTTGCGTGTCATCGGGCTGAAGCGGGTACGTATTGGTCGCGTCAAGCTCGGTGAGCTGGAAGTTGGTCAGTGGCGGTTTTTGCGGGCTGACGAGGCTTTCTGAGTCCGACTTTTCGCTGACTCGCAGAAAACAAAACGCCGGCCGGGATCAACCGGGCCGGCGTTTTTTTGGGCCGCCGAAAGTCAGGCGGCGCGCACCGGCGGCATCATGACGCATTCGCCTTCGATGACGGTCTTGCCGGCAACGCTACACACCGTGTCGAGAATGACGCGGTTCTTGGCGACATTGACTTCGCGCACGGTGACGGTGGCGGTGACGGTGTCGCCCGGCTTGACCGGAGCCTTGAACTTCAGGGTTTGCGAGAGGTAGATGGTGCCGGGTCCGGGCAGCTTGTTGGCCAGGGTGGCAGAGATGAAGCCGGCCGACAGCATGCCGTGGGCGATGCGCGTGCCGAACATCGTGCCCTTGCAGTATTCCTCGTCGAGGTGGGCCGGATTGACGTCGGTCGAGATGCCGGCAAACAGGATGATGTCGGTTTCGGTGACGGTCTTGGATGTGCTGGCAGACATGCCGGGTTGCAGTTCGTCGATGTGATACGCCATGGCTGGGCTCCTTGCTGGGTTTATTGAAATTTGAAACGGCACTCTAACATACGTTAGCGTATGGTAGAAACTGGCTCGCTATTCTGTGCGCAGGGCGTCGACCGGGTCAAGCCGTGCCGCATTGCGGGCGGGCAGGACGCCGGCGAGCAGGCCGATGGCGATGGCGACGCCTTCGGCGAGCAGGACGAAGCTGAGCGGCGTATGCACGGGCAGGGCTGGCAGGGCGAAATGGATGAGTTGGGCCAGCCCGATGCCGAGGATGAGCCCGAACAGGCCGCCGAGCGCCGAAAGGGCGACCGCTTCGCCGAGGAAGAGGGCGAGGATGGTGCGCCGTGGGGCGCCGAGCGCGACGAGCAGGCCGATTTCACTGGTCCGTTCGGTGACGGCGATGGTCATGATGGTGACGATGCCGACGCCGCCGACCAGCAGCGAAATGCCGCCGAGGGCGCCGACTGCCATGGTCAGCACATTGAGGATGTTGGAGAGCGTTTTGAGCATGTCCTCCTGCGTCACGATAGTGAAGTCCTCGTGGCCGTGACGCTCGATCAGCCGGGCCTTGACGCGACTGGCGACGATGGCTGACGAAACCCCTTCTTCGGCCGCGATATTGATTTCATCGACGCCTTCGCGGTTGAACAACTCCTGGGCGCGAGCGGTGGGAATGAAGGCTGTGTCGTCGAGGTCTATGCCGAGGAACTGCCCTTTCGGGGCGAGGACGCCGATGATGCGGAAATGCAGGCCGCCGATGCGCAGGCGCTGGCCGAGCGGGTTGTCGCTGCCGAACAGTTCTGTTTTTAGTTTCGAACCAAGGACGACAAAGGCGCGGGCGCTGCCCTCATCGTCGGCGGGCAGGAACTGGCCGCTTTGCACGGTCGACTTGAAAATTTGCGGCAGTTTGGAATTCACGCCGTAGACCAGGGTGCGCCGGGTCCGCCCATTGCCGCCGACTTCGGCATTGCCCCGGGCATTCGGGGTGACGGCGACGACATGGGGCAGGCGCTCGAGCGATTTGGCATCGTCGAGCGACAGCGGGCGCGCGCTCGACGGCAGGCCGGAGGGCGAGCCGCCGGTTTTCGTCTTGCCCGGTGCGACGGTGATGACATTGGTGCCGAACTGGGTGAATTCGCCAAGCACGAAACGGTGGATGCCTTCGCCGATGGAAGTGAGGAGGATGACGGCTGCGATGCCGACGGCAATGCCAAGCAGGGTCAGGAAGCTGCGCAGACGCTGCGCCGTAATGGCGCGGATGGCAAGTTGAAGGGAATCGGCCCAGAGCATGTCAGTGCTTCATCAAGGCTTGCACCGGGTCGAGCCGGGCGGCGCGACGGGCCGGCATGACGCCGAAGAGCAGGCCGGTGGCAAGCGCCGTGCTGAGCCCGGCAATCACCGCCCAGTCGGGCGGATAAGCCGGAAACACGGGGAAAATCTGGCGTAGCGCGAAAGCCCCCATCTGGCCGAGCAGGTAGCCAAGCAGGGCGCCGACGGCAGAGAGCATGGCGGCTTCGGCGAGAAAGGCCAGGCGGATGCTCCGGGCGCTGGCCCCGAGCGCCTTGAGCAGGCCGATTTCGCCGGTGCGCTGGGTGACGGCGACAAGCATGACGTTCATGACCAGGATGCCGGCCACGGCCAGGCTGATCGCGGCAATGCCGGCGACGGCCAGGGTCAGCGCGCCGAGCAGCTTGTCGAAGGTGGCGAGCACGGCATCCTGGGTGATCACCGTGACGTCCTCCTCGCCGCGGTGGCGTTGCTTCAGCAAG
>CAIYYE010000306.1 GCA_903930395.1 uncultured beta proteobacterium | reverse complement strand
GGCCTGCTCAAGATGGCGAACCGGCCGGACCAGCCACCAGCCCATGGCCAGCGCAACCAGCAGCGCGCCGAGCAAGGCCAGGCCGATGCGCGCGCCCAGCTGCAGGCGATTGGCCTCCAGCTCATCGAGCATCTTGCGATTCTGCGCTTCGATCCAGCGTTGCGCCGCCTGTTTCAGGAGACCGTCGAGCTCGGCCATCCGCGCCAGCAGAGGCGTGATCTCGGTCTCGGAAATACGCTGCTCAAGGCCGCTGCGCAGCGCTTCGACCACCATGCGCCAGCCACCCAGCAAGGGAATGAGCGGTTCGGCCGCTTGCTTGTCGAGGCGATCGATGACCGCCAGCGACTGGCTTATGTATTCATCGAAGCGCTGACGGAAAACCGGGTTGTCGAGCACCAGATATTGCCGCGCACTGCGTTCGATATCGACCGTGCGCTCACCCAGCTCCTGGATCGACGCCGTCAGCTGGAGGGCCTGCTCGCTGCTGCGCCGGTTCTGGTCGACCAGACGCTCGACGACCAGCCAGCTTTGTACCGCCGCCCCACCCAGGAGCAGGACGATCAGGGCAAAACCAAGCAACATTCCCTGACGAAAGGAAATCCGGTTCATCGGCACACAGGTATCCAAAAACTGAAGTTTAAACCGCCGGCCAAACAAGCAAGGACGGCAATGGCTCTCGGCAAGCCGTTTTCAAACTATCCAAAAAGCCGGTTTATTACTTTCAAATCAACAAACTAGAAAGCTGTCCCGATTTTACGACAAGCTATTCAACCAGATTAGCCGGCTTTCCGGGAAAAACCAAAAATAGATGTCGCATTTTCACGACACATGACCGTGAATTATTTCGAAACAGCTTTCAAAATTATTCGCAATTAATTGATTAATATAACTTTCAATGACATGGCACGCTTATCGCAATGAGGTTCAGGTCAGACATTTCTGAAAACCTGAATCCGGAGTCACCATGTTCAACAAACCCACCATCACCAACCGCAACGACGTCATTACCCGCCGTGAGGTCAACAACATTCTGGGCAGCGCGGCCACCCCGGCGGCTGCCGCGACAAGCGTGCCGGCACCGGCTGTTCAGCCAGAAAAGACAGAAACGCCGAATGCGACGGAAAACATTCTGGGCGCCCGCCTCATCGTCGGCCCCGATGTCAAACTCAAGGGCGCCGAGATTCTCGATTGCGACACCCTGGTCGTCGAGGGCCGCGTCGAAGCCACCATGGACAGCCGCGTGATCCGCATTGCCGACAATGGCTCGTTCTCCGGCAAGGTCAGCATCGACATCGCCGAAATCCATGGCACATTCGAAGGCGAACTGACGGCGCGCTCGCAACTGATCATCCACGCCACCGGCAAGGTGCATGGCAAAATCCGCTACGGCAAGCTGGTCATCGACGAAGGCGGCGAGTTGTGTGGCGACATCAATGCCCTCTCCGCCGAGAAATCGACTGCATTTCACCATCGTGAAGAGCCGATAAAGACGCTCGCAGCGGTTAACGGCTGATCACCAGACGCCCAGGCGTCGCAAAAAGCCCCCCTCAGCCCTGCCCCAAGGCAGGAAATGACCAGCCCCCGAGCACCGGGAGGCTGGTCATTTGCATTGAAGCCTCGTAGACTCCGCGCATCATTCATATTTACGACGACAGGTAGGCTCAATGGCTCAATACGTAATGTCCATGCTCCGCGTGAGCAAGATCGTCCCGCCCAAGCGGCAGATCATCAAGGATATTTCCCTCTCCTTCTTCCCCGGCGCCAAGATCGGCCTGCTCGGCCTGAACGGTTCCGGCAAATCGACCGTGCTCAAGATCATGGCCGGCGTGGACAAGGAATACGACGGTGAAGTGCAGCACCTGGCTGGCGTTTCCATCGTCTACCTGCCGCAGGAACCGGTGCTCGACGCGGCCAAGACGGTGCGTGAGGAAGTCGAATCCGCCCTCGGCGAAGTCATGCAGGCGCAAGCCAAGCTCGACGAGGT
>CAIYYE010000305.1 GCA_903930395.1 uncultured beta proteobacterium | reverse complement strand
GCACCTTCCGTCGTCGCAATGTTCTGGCCGACTTCGAAAACCGACTCGTCGGTCATCGAGATACGGCCCTTCTCGAAGTCCTTGATCAGGTTGTTGATACCGTCGGTAATGCTCTGGCCCTTGGTTTCAAGGGCCAGCTTGATGAATTCGGGATTGGTCGCGGCAAAATTGGAGGGCGCCATGGCGTCGGCCATCTGGCGCGCCAGGAAACGCATACGCTCCTTCGATTTTGCATCCTCGGCGGGAATCACTTCGACCACCTGCTTGAGGTACTGGGTGTTGAGCAGATAGGCCTGATGCAGGTAATCGTAGATCGGACTTTCTTTCCACTCGGGCGCCGAAAAACGACGGTCGCCCGGCTCCGGGGCCACCTTGAAGGCTGGATCCTGCCCCGGCTGCCTGTTCAGCACCGACTGCCACAAGGACATCTGCTGATCCATGAACTGTTTCTGGAGCGCCGTCACCGCCTGCGGATCAACCGGTGGCACCGCGCCAGCCTGAGGCGCCGCCTTGCCGAGATAGTCCATGAACTGCTGCATCATGTTCTGGCCGTTCTGCATGAACTGCGCGGCAGAACCCGCGAATGCGTCGTTATTGTTCGATCCCTGTGCCATGGGAAGACTCGTCTCTAGTGTTGTCGGGGTTTGAGCCTTTGGATTCTGCATACCGGACTCGGCCCTGTCAATGAATTTGCATGCATAATTGCCCCCCCTTCGAGGTTCCCAATATGTACATTCTCGCAATCGGCTGGCTCTACGTTACCGTTCTGGTCGCCGTCAACGAACCCAGCATCGTCGCCGGCATCATCTCGTTCATGTTTTACGGGCTGCTACCCTGCTCGCTGCTGCTCTGGCTGGGCGGCACCAAGGTCCGGCGGCAACGCCGGGCGCACCGGGAGTCACTCGCCAACCAGCATCTGGACGATGGCGATCGAAGCGATACCCGAGCTGATCAATAAGACCTGCAGGACCGATTCCCTCATTTCAGAACGCTTGTGCAGGCCGGGAATGAGGTCGGCCACCGCAACATAGATCATGCTCGCCGCGCCGAGCGCCAGCAGGGATGGAATCCACTCGGTCAGCTCGGCCAGTGCAAAATAGGCGAGCATGGCGCCGACCAGCGTGGCCAGACTGGACAGCAGATTGAAGGCCAGCGCGCGCATCTTGCTATAGCCGGAATGCAGCAGGATCAGGTAGTCACCGACTTCCTGCGGGATTTCGTGGGCAATGATGGCCAGTGCGGTGACGATGCCCAGTTCGGTGCTTTGCAGAAAGGCAGCGGCAATCAGGATGCCATCGACAAAATTGTGGAAGGTATCGCCGACCAGGATGAGCAGACCGGAACGGCCATGGTCATGCGCCGGGGCATGGGCATCGTGCGCCTCGCAATGATCGTGGTGGCAATGCCGCCAGAGGACCAGTTTTTCCAGCACGAAAAACGCCATGATGCCGAAGAGCACGGTCGCCGTCGTCCGCTGCACATCGCCATGCTCGAGCGCGTGCGGCAGGATTTCCAGGAAAGCCGCCCCGAGCAGGGCACCAATCGCGTAGGAGATCAGCATGCTGATGCGATGCGCCCCCAGCGCGATGCTCAGCGCGGCCGCAGCACCAACGCTCAGGGCACCGCCGGCCAGCGAGACGACAATAATCCAGGAAAGAGTGCTCACGGAATTCGGTTCGTAGAAAAGCCGCGGATTATACGCCGTCGCCGACGCTATCACCCTCGTCGGCCAACCAGATCAGCGTCGCCATGCGGCCGGTGATGCCATCGCGGCGGTAGGAAAAGAAACGTTCGGACTCGGTCACTGTACACACATCGCCGCCATGGATGGCGTGCACACCTGCTCGTTGCAAGCGGCGGCGGGCCAGCGCATAAATATCGGCCAGCCACTTGCCCGGCGTATGCGCCACGAAAGCTGCGGCTGACGCCGGGTCATCGACCAGAAAAGCGGCACGAACCTCATCACCGACTTCAAAAGCTGACGGACCGATGGCCGGCCCCAGCCAGGCGAGCACCTGATCCGCCGGCACAGCCATCGCGGCCAGGGTCGCCTCGAGCACGCCACCGGCCAGACCGCGCCAGCCGGCATGGGCGGCCGCAACCACCGTTCCGGCCTGGTCGCAGAAAAGCACCGGCAAGCAATCGGCGGTCATCACGGCACAGACGGTTCCCGACTGCCGCGTAAAAGAAGCATCGGCCTCGATGGCTGCCGGATTACTCGCGTCAACCGCCAGAGCTCCATGGACTTGCTTGAGCCATAGCGGCTCGGCCGACAAATGGACGCGCAAGGCTGCCCGGTTAGCTGCCACCATCGCCGGGTCGTCGCCGACATGATCACCGAGATTGAAGCTGTCCCACGGCGCCCGGCTGCAGCCGCCGCCACGCAGCGTCTGCAAGGTGCGCACCTGAGCCGGTGCCGGCCAGTCGGGGACCAGCAGATCAGCCATAGCGCAATGAATCAAGCAGATCGCGCATGTCTTCCGGCAGCGGCACTTCCCACTGCATTTTCAGGCCGGTCAGCGGATGAACCAGGCCAAGGCGTGTCGCATGCAGGGCCTGACGCGGAAACTCCGGGAGCTTCGGATTGTGCTTACCGTAGACCTGATCACCGACCAGCGGATGATGAATGGCCGCCATGTGCACACGAATCTGATGCGTCCGCCCGGTTTCCAGCGAACACTCGACAAAGGTCGTGTAGGGGAACAACTCAAGGATACGGATATTGGTAATCGCCGGCTTGCCGCCCCGGTTTTCCGGGACAATGGCCATCTTGATGCGCTGCGATGGATGGCGGCCAATCGGCTCGTTGACGGTGCCTTCATGCTTCATGGCGCCGGCCGCCAGGGCCAGGTAAATGCGCCGAACCGTTCTTTCCTGCAACTGGCGCACAAGATGGGTCTGGGCTTCCAGCGTCTTGGCGACGACGAGCAGGCCACTGGTGTCCTTGTCCAGGCGATGCACGATGCCGGCGCGCGGCACGGCTTCGATACCCGGCACGTGGTGGAGCAGCGCATTCATCAGCGTGCCGCTCCAGTTGCCACTGCCGGGATGGACGACCAGCCCGGCCGGCTTGTTAATGACGAGCAGCGTTTCATCCTCGAAGACGACATTGAGCGGTATGTCTTCCGGCAGTTCGGGCTGGTTGCGAATATCGACCGGTTCGCTGACAAGCAGGCGTTCGCCGCCCATCATCTTGCGCTTGGGTTCGGTTTCGGGCTTGCCATCGACCAGCACGCAGGCATCGCGCACCCAGCCCTGCAAGCGGTTGCGGGAATGCTGCGGCAGCAGCTCGGCCAGTATCTGATCGAGACGACGTCCATAACTGCCTTCAGGAACGGTCAGGCGCAGAGGTTCAGTTCGGCTATAATCGCCGGAGTTTTCAACAGGATCATTCATGATGCGAAGTTTACCCGCATTCCAGTCATTCCCCGCCCTCTTCCGCGTGCTGATGGCTGTTTTCATTGCTGCTTTCATTGCCGGATGCGGCTCGCTGGCCGACAAGTCCGACGAAACCACAGGCTGGTCAGCCGGCAAGCTCTATGGCGAAGCCAAGGATGCCCAGGCCGACGGCAACTGGGACAAGGCAGCCAAAATGTTCGAGAAGCTGGAAGCCCGCTTCCCATACGGTCGCTACGCCCAACAGGCCCAGCTCGAGTTGGGCTATGTTTACTGGAAAGGCAACGAACCCGGTTCGGCGCTGGCTGCCTGCGATCGCTTCATCAAACTGCACCCCAGTCACCCGGCAGTCGATTACGTCTATTACCTGAAGGGCCTCATCAACTTCAATGAAGACCTCGGGTTGACGGCCTACATCAGTACGCAGGATCCGACCGAGCGCGACCCCAAGGCGGCGCGCGAAGCTTTCGACTCCTTCAAGGAACTGGTCACGCGCTTCCCGGACAGCAAGTACACGCCCGACGCCAGGTTGCGCATGAACTACCTGATCAATGCCATGGCCTCGCTGGAAGTCCACGTGGCCCGCTACTACATGACGCGAGGCGCCCATATTGCAGCAGCCAATCGTGCCCAGTATGCGATCAAGACTTACCCGCAGGCCCCTGCCATCGAAGAAGCCATGTTCGTTCTGGTCCTGGCCTATGACCAGATGGGCATGAACGACCTGCGCGACGACGCCGACCGCGTCATGAAGAAAACCTTCCCGACCAGCCGTTTCTACAAGGACGGTCT
>CAIYYE010000304.1 GCA_903930395.1 uncultured beta proteobacterium | reverse complement strand
CAGGGAACCGGCCTCGGACTGTTCATAGCCCGTGAATTGTGCGCAAACAACGGGGCGAGCCTGGATCTGGCCGCTTCGACAGGCGGGGCTCACTTCATTGTTGCAGGGAGAAACGACCAGTGTCTGCAGGCAGAGTAGAGCGACGCCCTCGCGGCGAATTGAGCCGGGTCCTCGTCATTGACGATGAGCCCGATATTCGCGAACTGATCGATCTGACCCTGGCCCGCATGGGCTTGGCGACCGCCTGTGTCGGCTCGGTGGCCGAAGCGCGGGCAGCCCTGGCGAGCGATGTCTTCCAGCTCTGCCTGACCGACATGCGCCTGCCCGATGGCGATGGTCTGGAGATCGTGCGTTGCATCACCGAGTCCTTTCCCCAGACGCCAGTAGCCGTCATCACTGCTTACGGCAGTGCAGAAAATGCGGTGGCCGCACTCAAGGCGGGGGCCTTCGATTACCTGGCCAAGCCGGTCGGCCTCGAGCAGTTGCGCACGCTGGTCAAGGCAGCGCTACGCCTGCCCGGAGGCGAACAGGACAGCGAGAGCTCGCTCCAGGCGCTGATTGGTGATTCGCCGAGCATGCAGCAGGTGCGGGCGATGATCGAAAAACTGGCGCGCAGCCAGGCGCCTATTTATGTCTCCGGCGAATCCGGCAGCGGCAAGGAACTGGCGGCGCGCCTGATCCATGGTCGAAGCGCGCGGGCTGTCGGCACCTTTGTACCGGTCAACTGCGGGGCGATTCCCGAAAACCTCATGGAGAGCGAGTTCTTCGGCTATCGGAAAGGCGCCTTTACCGGTGCCGATAGCGAGCGCGAAGGCTTCTTCCAGGCAGCCCACGGCGGCACCCTTTTTCTCGATGAAGTGGCCGATCTGCCGTTGGCCATGCAGGTCAAGCTGCTCCGCGCAATTCAGGAAAAGCGGGTGCGCAAGGTGGGGAGCGTGGCCGAAGAGCCGGTTGACGTTCGGATCATCTGTGCAACGCACCGCAATTTGCGCGATCTCGTTGACAAGGGGGCCTTCCGCCAGGACTTGTATTACCGCCTGAATGTCATCGAGTTGCGTATGCCGCCGTTGCGTGAGCGGATGGAAGACATCGTGCCACTGGTCGAGGTCATCCTGCGCCGGGTCTATGGCGATGCGCCGCCCAGGTTGTCGAGCGGCGCCCTCAAGGCGCTCTCCTACTACTCGTTTCCGGGCAATGTCCGGGAGCTCGAAAATATTCTGGAGCGGGCGACCGCGCTCTGTTCCGACGACCTCATCGAGGTCGAGGATCTGCATCTCGGCCCCGAAGAAATGGCCGGTGGCGAGGACCAGGGACGGGGTAGCGAAACGCTCGACGAGTACCTCAATCGTCTCGAACGCCTGGCCATTCTCGAAGCCTTGCAGAAATCTGAGGGCAACCGCACCGCAGCGGCTCGCATGCTGGGCGTCACCTTCCGCTCCATGCGCTACCGTCTTGAACGCCTGGGTATCGACTGATGTCCTGGCAGGCTGACGGCTGGCTGGATGGCCTGCGCTGGCTGCCCTCCCCGAACTTCGGTGAGCGGCCGGCCGGCGAGCCGGTGTCGTTGGTCGTCATCCACACCATCAGCTTGCCGCCCGATGAATTTGGCGGCGACCGCGTCGAGGATTTCTTCCTCAATCGACTCGATCCGGCCGCCCACCCGTATTTTTCGACCATTGCCGGTTTGCAGGTGTCGGCGCACTTCTACATCCGGCGTGATGGCCGGGTCATCCAGTTCGTCGGCTGCGACCAGCGCGCCTGGCATGCCGGACAATCGTGCTGGTGCGAGCGCGATAACTGCAACGACTACTCGGTGGGTATCGAACTGGAAGGCTCGGACACCCAGCCGTATGATCCGGCACAGTATCCTGCCCTGTGGTCGCTGCTAGATGTCCTGCGCCAGCGTTATCCGATCACTGCGATTGCCGGCCACTGCCACATAGCGCCCGGCCGTAAGACCGACCCGGGGCCGTTTTTCGACTGGCCGGCGCTACGGGCGCGCTATCCGGGCCTGACTTTAGCGGCCGAAATAAGCGCTTAGGCGTTCTACGGCTTCAGTCAGCCGGTCGACGCCGGTGGTATAGGCGAAGCGAATGTGTTTTTCCGGTGCATTGCTGCCGAAATCAAGACCGGGCGTAGCTGCGACACCGGCCTTTTCGAGCAGGTCGCTAGCCAGCGCAAAGCTGTCATCGCTCAAGGCCGAACTATCGCAAT
>CAIYYE010000303.1 GCA_903930395.1 uncultured beta proteobacterium | reverse complement strand
CTACAAGTTCTCCACCTACGCCACGTGGTGGATCCGTCAGGCCATCACCCGCTCCATCGCCGACCAGGCGCGGACCATCCGCATCCCGGTGCACATGATCGAAACGATCAACAAGATGAACCGGATCAGCCGCCAGATCCTGCAGGAAACCGGCCTCGAGCCCGATCCGGCGACACTGGCCAAGAAGATGGACATGCCGGAAGACAAGATCCGCAAGATCATGAAGATTTCCAAGGAGCCCATCTCCATGGAAACCCCGATCGGCGACGACGATGACTCCCACCTCGGCGACTTCATCGAAGACCAGCTCACCCTGGCCCCGGCCGATGCCGCCATGTACTCCAGCCTGCGCGGCGTCACCAAGGAAATTCTCGACACCCTGACGACGAGGGAAGCCAAGGTCCTGCGCATGCGCTTCGGTATCGAAATGAACACCGATCACACGCTGGAAGAAGTCGGCAAGCAGTTCGACGTCACCCGCGAGCGCATTCGACAGATAGAAGCCAAGGCGCTGCGCAAGCTACGTCACCCGACCCGTTCCGACAAGCTGCGCAGCTTCCTGGACCAAAACGGCAACTAAGGTTCCCGGGCCCGTAGCTCAGTTGGTTAGAGCAGAGGACTCATAATCCTTTGGTCCACGGTTCAAGTCCGTGCGGGCCCACCAATTTGGCAGTTTGGCGACCAACTCTGAGGGTTGGTCGCCTGTTTTAGCAGCACCCGGTAAGCACTTCGCCGAAAGCACCAACGCCGACGCGAAGTGGCAGCTTAATTTTTAGGCATTTTTTGTAAAGGCATTCGACATGAATACGGAATCCATCCTCACGCACCTGAAGAAGCACGGCCAATTGCTCGATGCGGATATTGCCAAGGGCACGGGCATTGCGTTGGCGGATGTTCGTACGTCACTGCTCGAACTGTCCGCACAAAAAGCCATTTCGATGTGCAGCATGACCACCTTCAAGAACGGTACGCCGGTTGAAGGCATGTTCTGCCGCGTTTCCGGTTATATGCCGTCCGCTGCACCGGGCCGCAAGCCGGGCGTCAAGACCTGAGCGTCCAGACCCGGTCAGGACTGACCGGGAAGCTTGTTGCTATTCACCGACGCGGCCGCGTTGCAGTTTGACTTGGCCGCGTTTTATTTTGCTCTCGATGCGTTTGCGCTGAGAGCTTCGGCTGGGCTTGGTCGGCCTCCGAATGGCCGGAACAAAGGCCGCCGAGGCGATCAGCTCGCGCAGGCGGACCAGGCCGTCCTCCCGGTTACGCTCAAGGCTGCGATGCTTTTGCGCCTTGATGACAACGATCCCGTCACTATTGATCCGCTGATCGCGCAGGGCACGCAGTTTTGCCTTGACCTCCTCCGGCAGGCTGGAAGCCGCGATGTCAAAGCGCAGATGCACGGCATTCGATACCTTGTTGACGTTCTGCCCGCCCGCCCCCTGGGCGCGAATGGCGGTGAATTCGACTTCGCTTTCGTTGAGGATCAAGCCGTTCACTTCTTTGCCTCCAATTGATCGTAGACGGCCGTCGCCACCTTCGCCAGTTCGCCCTTGGCTATGCCTGCCGACAAAGCGTAACCGAACTTGCCATCGATCCAGTAGAAGACATTGACCTCGCCTTCGCGGGCGAAGCGGAAGCCGGTTTCCGGCTTGTTGGCATTTTCGGTCGTCACATACAGCGTCATGCGCTGGCCGCTGGCATCCTGATACATGAACTGGGCAACCGGACCGGCATTGCCGGGGAGCAGCCGACCACCGACCAGTTCGTAACCCTGAGCACCGAGCTTGGGCGGGCTGACCGGTGAGCCGAGGCGTTTGCTCAGCCATTTGACCAGAGCCTCTTCCTGATCGGCGGCAACCTCAACCGGGCGGCGCGCATCAGGGCTGTAAACCACATGGGCAACCGCAGCTTGCCGTGACAATGGCACCGTCTGGGCCAGGCGTTCGGCTGACTGATACTGGCCGTGCCCGAGCCAGCCGGCGACACCACCGAAAACAGCAATGAGCAGGCCGGCGGCGATCCGCTGCAATGACCAGCGACTGAACAGGGAGGGCGCACCAAGAGCATCCCCGGCAAGGTTTTCCACACCCGGTGCATTCAGGGCTTGCACCGCCAGAGCCTGTAATTTTTCCGGCAAGGGCTCGGCCAGTAGCGGATTAAACAGTGCCTTGAGCGCCTGATTCTGGCGCTGATAGGCGCGAACACGTTCGGCATCCTCCGGCGACTCGGCCAGCCAGGCTTCAATCTCGGCCCGCCGCGGCGGTGCCAGTACGTCATCGACGTAGGCGTGCAGTTCGTCTTCGCTGATATTGAGCGGGCTCATCGTACAACCCTCAAGGTTTGGCGGCCTTCCATGATCAGGCGCAGCCTTTCGCGCCCGCGCGACAGGCGGGACATCACGGTGCCGATCGGAATGGCCAGCGCGACGGCGATTTCGGCATAAGTCATTTCTTCCAGTGCAACGAGCAAAAGCACTTCGCGTTGTTCGTCCGGCAGTTGGCGCAGGGCGGATTCGAGATCCATCACTTCTAGCCTGTCGCTCTGGGTCGGCCGCGTCGGCACTTCGCAAGTATCGTCATCGAGCGCATGAGTTGGCAAAACACCACGCCGTAATTGATCGACACGCAGGTTGTGCATGATGCCGAATAGCCAGGCGCGCAGATCGCTGCCCGCCCGCCATTGGGCAAAGCGGCTCCAGGCCCGTTCGAGGGTGTCCTGCACGAGATCGTCCGCAGCCGCGCGGTCGCCCAGCATCGCCCGCGCATAGCGGCGCAGGCGGGGCATTTCGGCGAGTATCGCGCGACTGTCCATCTTTCTGCGTTACGGCCTGGCGACGCGCCAGACATTATTGAAACCGTCACCGGTCTTGTCGCCGGCCTTCATGTCCTTGGCCCAGAAGTAGAGCGGTTTGCCCTTGAAGGCCCACTGTTTTTTGCCATCATCGCGCACGACGATGCTGTAATCGCCGCTCGCAGCATCGCCATCCATGGCCATCAGCGGCGGCCAGTTGGTGGCGCAGGGGCCGTTGCACACGCTCTTGCCGCTACCGGCAGCATCCTTGTCGAAGGTGTAGAGCGTCATGCCGTTGCTGCCGGTGAGCATGCCATCCGACACCATCGCCGGCGCAGCGCTACGCGGACCATAGGCGGAACAGGCGGCCAGCGTCGTGGACACGAGCAGCGCGACGAGCAGATTTTTCGTTTTCATAGTGATATCTCCGTTGTTTGGGGGAACTACACCGAGGTATACGAAAAACGCATTCAGTTTATTCCCTCGGCCCGACCGAGCCGCCACAGCGACGTCACTTCGGCCGCCCGCGCCGCATGCAGCGGATCGCCTGCATCCTGCACCTTGGGGTGTTGCGGGCGGGTATCGAGACGCTCGATCACCCGCAAGCCGGCCATCTCCATCCAGCCGAGCAGTTTCTGGCGCGAGCGCAGGCCGAGGTGTTCGGCGATGTCGGAGATGATCAGCCAGCCTTCGCCATCCGCTTCCAGATGCGAGGCCAGTCGCCCCAGAAAGCCGCGCAGCATGCGTGAATCGGGATCATAGACGGCATACTCGACCGGCGATGTCGGCTGGGCCGGCAACCATGGCGGATTGCAGACAACGAGCCTGGCCCGCCCTTCAGGAAACAGATCGGTCTTAAGCAAATGGACGGTTGCCGACAGGCCCAGTTTTTCGACATTTTCCGCCGCGCAGGCCAGCGCCCGCTCGTCCATGTCCGTCGCCACAACCTTCCTGACGCCGCGCCGGGCCAGAATCGCGGCAATGATGCCGGAACCGGTGCCAATATCGAAGGCCAGCTCGCAGTGGGCCGGCAAGGGGGCTTTGGCGACCAGATCGACATATTCGCCACGGACGGGTGAGAACACACCGAAATGCGGATAGATGCGCCCCTCCACCGCAGGCACCGGAATACCTTTCTTGCGCCATTCGTGGGCACTGATGACAGCCAGGAGTTCGCGCAGCGAGACGAGGGACTCCTCACCCGTCGGCGGCCCGTAGGCCTCGCTACACGCCTGCCGGACGTCCTGCGCCCGACGCAGCGGAACGCCGTAATCGGCACTCAGCGGCACCAGCAACAGGGCGAGCAATTGTGCCCGCCGTCCCTGATTGCGCCGATGCTGCTCGAAGGCCTCGGCCGGCGTCGCCGGCTTTTTCTGGCTCCCCGCACGGGGCTGGCGATCAGCCCGGCGGCTCAGCCCCTGCAACAGGTTACGGGCATTTTGCCAGTCACCCCGCCAGAGCATGGCACTTCCCTCGCCGGCCAGTTTCCAGGCGGCATCGACACTGAGCCGGTCATCGACGACGACAAGCTTGCCATGCGGCGGCAAGCCGGCTTCGGAGCGCCAGCGGGCAGATTTAGTGACGCCCCCTTCGGCCCAATTAATCATGGGAAATTTATGCGTAGTCATGGCGCGCATTGTAGGACAGAAGTGGAAAGCCGGCCGATAAGCCGGGTTCTGTTCCCCCCTTGCGGGGTTCGGCAATCATTCCTCTAGGCCTGCCGTTACCGACAGGCTCAAGCAACCTACCCGGAAGCAGCGTGGGCCACGCCTCAGCTTCCCTATTTGGTCTTGCTCCGGATGGGGTTTACCGTGCCGTCCGCCGTTACCGTGGACGCGGTGAGCTCTTACCTCGCCGTTTCACCCTTACCGTTTCAGGCGAACCTGAACTTAGGCGGTCTATTCTCTGTTGCACTTTCCGTTGCCTTGGGTCACCCGACTTTCGTCCTGCGACTTATAGCACCCAGCCGTTAACTGGCATCCCGCCCTGCGGAGCCCGGACTTTCCTCCCGACACTTGCGTGTCCAGCGATTGCCTGGCCGACTTTCCGCTGCGGATTATACGCGCTTGGCCGCCAGGGCCGCTGTGAAGAAAATTTCACAGTGTGGACTGGACAGAATAGCTACGCTCCCGCCCAGAGCATCAAAAATATTCTATTCGCATATTTGGATATTCGGGAGTTTAATCATGTCCATACACAACTCGTGTTGGCCCGCCATCGAACAGAGCCCAGCCGAGGTCACCACCGACCGCCGTATGCGCATGGAGCGCAGGAGTGACAACCTCGGACCACCCGCCGGCATTCGAGAGAGACGCCGGGGAAAAGAGCGCCGAGCCATCAGCGTCAGCGAAGTGCGCCTGAGCGATGCCGAGTGGGCACAATACTTCGCGAAGATGCCGCCACCTAAGCCGGCAACGCTGTCCGATCAATGACCTTGCGCAGGACAAAACTGGTATGCACACCGGTCACGCCCTGTATGCGCGTGATCTTGTTGAGCAGCAGATCCTGATATCCGTCCATGTCCCTGACCACCACCTTCAACTGGTAGTCGGACTGCTGGCCGGTGATCAACAGACATTCCAGGACTTCCGGAATGTCACCGATGGCCGCCTCAAGATTGGCAAAGCGTTCCGGCGTATGCAGATCCATCGAAATGCCGATCAGCGCCATGAGCGTCAGACCGAGTTTCTTGGCGTCGAGCATGGCCCGGTAACCGGTAATCAGTCCCGACTCCTCAAGCGCGCGGACACGACGAAGGCAGGGTGAGGGTGACAGACCGATGCGGTCAGCCAGATCCTGGTTGCTGATGCGCCCATCGGACTGGAGGATGGCAAGAATCTGGCGGTCGTAACGATCAATATCCATAACATTCCACAAAACTGGATTAATGCGCAATTTTATGCCTTTTTAAAGCAAATAAGCACATCAATTCGCAATCGTCTGCCGGGGCCTTTGACCTAAGATTTCGTCATCGCAAAAATTTTTCCGGAGCACGTCATGATCACCCAGCCCGCCACCAAATACACCGCCTTTCCGCCGGTGCGCCTTGCCGACCGCCAGTGGCCGGGCCACAGCATCGAAAAGCCGCCGATCTGGATGAGCACCGATCTTCGCGATGGCAACCAGGCCCTTTTCGAGCCGATGAATGCCGAGAAGAAAATGCGCATGTTCAAGACGCTTTGCGCCATCG
>CAIYYE010000302.1 GCA_903930395.1 uncultured beta proteobacterium | reverse complement strand
GCCCTGCTCGCCGGACTGGATGCCCGCGTTCTCGCCCGCGTTTTTGGCGAACGCCTGCTGCTCTCGCCGGGCGCCCGCGAACTGCTCGAAGCCGCCCAGAATGCCGGGCTGCGCACGGCCATCCTGTCGGGTGGCTTCACCTACTTCACCGAGCGCCTGCGCATCGAACTCGGCTTCGATTTCGCCACCTCGAACGAACTGGAAATCTCCGGCGGCAAGCTCACCGGCCGGGTCGTCGGCGACATCGTCGTTGCCGCCGCCAAGGCCCATCACCAGGCCCGCCTGACCGATGAACTCGGCCTCAGGACAGCCCCGGTCATCGCCTGTGGCGATGGCGCCAACGACCTGATGATGATGGCGCAATCCGGGCTGTCGGTGGCCTTCCGCGCCAAACCCGCCACCCGGGCCAAGGCGGACATCGCGATCAATTTCGGCGGACTGGATTCGCTGCTCAATCTCTTCGATTAGTTCCGCGCGCGCCAGGTTTGGCATCTGGTCATCTATCTGAAATATTCACGACACACTTACCCCGTAGGCTGGAGCATCGCGTCGCTCCCCCCATCCTTCGAAGGTAAACCATGAAGAAAACCACGCTTGTCCTGGCTCTGCTCGCCGCACTGCTGCCGACCACCCTGCTCGCCGACAGCAACCAGCAAATCAGCTTCAGCAAACAATGGACTTACGCGCACGGCGCGATCGCCGGCCAGGTCTCTGAAATCCCGGCTTTCGACAGCCGCAGCAACACCTTGTGGGTCGCCGGCGTGATCGGCGTTGACGTGCTGGATGCCAAGACCGGCGCACTGCTCGCGCACATCGACACGACGGCCCACGGTTCGGTCAACAGCGTGGCCGTCAAGCACGGCGTCGCCGCCTTTGCCGTCGAATCAGCCAGCCGGACCAGCCCGGGTGTCGTGCTGCTCTACGATACCAAGACCCGCTTGCCCAGCGCTGGCATCAACGCGATCCAGGTCGGCGCCCTGCCCGACATGGTGACTTTCACGCCGGACGGCACCCGCCTGCTGGTGGCCAACGAGGCAACGCCGTACGCCTACGGCACCCGTATCGGCACGACGATTCCCTATGAATATGCCCCGTCGGCCAACGATCCGGCAGGCAGCGTCAGCATCATCGACATGGCTACGCGCAGTGTCATCGCCACGGCTGGATTCAACGGTGTACCGACTTTCGGCAGCAATTTGCGGACGAAGACCGGCATGGATTTCGAGCCGGAATACATTGCCGTGAATGAAGATGGCACCAAGGCCTTCGTGACCCTGCAGGAAGCCAATGCCATGGCAGTCCTCGACCTCAAGACCAACAAATTCACCAGGATTGTCGGCCTCGGCGCCAAGGACTTCAACCTGCCAGGCAACCAGATCGATCCGCTCAACGACGGTATCGTCAGCTTTGGATCGCACAAGGCCAAGGGCCTCTACATGCCGGATGGCATTGCTGCCTACGAATGGAAAGACAAGACCTACCTGGTCATGGCCAACGAGGGTGATTTCCGCGAGGACGACAAAGACCGCACCGCCGCCAGCACCTTTGGCGCCGTCGCCCCGCTCGACAAGATGCGCGTCTCCAATGCCGACTCCTCGACCGGCGACCTCTACGCCGCTGGCGCCCGTTCCTTCTCGATTCGCGACGAAGCCGGCAATCTGGTCTACGACAGTGGCGACATCCTCGACAAGAAAGCAGCCGAGTTGAACATCTATGACGACGGCCGCAGCCGCGACAAGGGTGTCGAGCCGGAAGGTGTCGCCCTGCTCGACATTGGCGACCGCACCTACGCCTTCGTTGGCCTGGAGCGCACCCTGAAGAGCGCAGTCGCAGTTTTCGACATAACCAATCCGCGCCAGGTGAGCTATGTGGACATGATCGTTACCGACGGCGACGTCTCGCCGGAAGGCCTGGCCGCCTATCAGTATCGTGGCGATTTCTACCTGGCGATTGCCAACGAGGTGTCGAACACAACCTCGCTCTACCTGATCAACAAACTAAACAAAGGCCATCACCACTGATGGTGTGACCGGCGCTGAGAGGCGCTGGTCTGGAATGCATATTTGGCCGACGAACTTGTCGGCCATTTTTTTGCGCGCATTCCGCGCAGGGAAAAACCTGGGCCAGACAGTCGAGAAGCAGGTCTTCGGGAATGCGTACTACGTGCCCAATCTAGCCGGTCATCCCTTTGTGCTATCAACGGCAGGTAACTGAGGGTAGCTGCCGTTGAGACAGCCACCCTTCAGACTCCTGTTCGGTCGGTAAAGCACGTCAGGCAGGCAAGGTCAAAGATGACAAATATAACTAATGCATGTCGAATTGCGCCGCCCAATCTTTGTGCTCTTTGCCAGCCTTCCGCCTATCGCCTACTAACTCCAGAGGGCTGATTGCCTAATTTTTTTCCAAAAAATTCAGTACCACCTTGGTTGATGCGTCATTCCCTGTCTTGTCGCGCGCCGTAATGATTACCGTTAATTTGGTCGGTGTCCTCGGCGAACGTCCAGTAAATTCCCATAAAACAGAATTGAATCTCAGCCAGCCAGGCAATGAACTGCCATCTTCGCTGTGAGCTTCCAGCAATAGAGTTGCTTGAGCGTTAGATTGCTTGAAACTATTCCTTGGCAGCGCGAAGGTAAAATATGTACTCAATGGAATCTCAAGCACATCGAATTTTCGCACATTGATGAAACCGCCGGATGTGCTTTGCAATGCGCTTTCTGAAGCTACGACCCCATCGTCGGAGTTGAGATTGCCTGTGACATTACCCATGCCTGTCAGCGAGAACGTGATTGGTGCCTTTACGCCCGTTTCCAATTCTTCGGTGTTATCGGTTCTGGTTGTTGAACCGGAAGGCGCATCTGAAATCCCAATCGGCGAGGGCGGCATTGGTGGTTCTGTCGGGGCCATAGACGCGGGTGGAATGCTTGGTGGAAGAGGCGGCACAACGCTGGGAACCGCGTTGATCGTTGCCGTCGTGGTCACATCAGAAATCATATAGTTGCTCGCTAAGCCGCTCCCATCGGCTAATGACAAGTGCGCCAAAACCGTTTTACCAATCCCGACATTGGCATCCGTAAAATTACCGGCGGCACTTAAACTCAAGGTTTCGCTGCCAAGCAGACCAATCAGAGAGCCCAATGTCAACGAGGCTGTTGTATTTCCGTCGTACGTTTTGTCAGCCGCCGAGATACCACTCAATGTAAGTGGTTTTTGGCCAATCGTGGCGCTGTGTGTCGTGTTGCCCAGACTGTAGTTCGCAGCAAGGCCACCATTCAAACCATCTGCCAGCGAGTAAACCGCGCTCGCAGTGCGAGTGCCGGCATCCTTGCTGTCGAACGTCCCAACGACTGTCGCACTGACGGTCTCTGTGCCAATGAATCCGGACAACGTACCGGCCGCGATGCTGGCTGTTGTGTTGCCGTCGTAGATCTTGTTGGCGGCGCTACTACCAATGATCGTGAGGGCCTTGGCAGTAATCCTTGGCAAGTTATCGCTGGCAAGTTGGGTCAGCGTGTAGTTGCCGGCTTCGGCTCCGGTCAGACTCAGGCCGGTGAAGGCCACCGTTGTGGCATCAGCCACATCCTTGTCGTTGAAGTTGCCGACAGCTGAACCCGTCAGACTCACGGTGTCACCCGTGTAGGCTTTGCCGTCAGACGAGGTACCCGTTCCGCCAGCAATGGCCGATTGCAGGGCTGCTGCACCGTTGACCGTGGCCGTTGTCGTGCCGTCGTACACCTTGTCAGCGGAGGTCAGACCCGAGATGGTCAGCGCCTTGGCGCTGATGACATGGCTGGCGCTCGCGTGCTGGGTCAGCGTGTAGTTGCCGGCTTCGGCTCCCGTCAGACTCAGACCCGTGAAGGCCACCGTGTTGGCATCCGCCACATCCTTGTCGTTGAAGTTGCCGACGGCTGAGCCCGTCAGACTCACGGTGTCACCCGTGTAGGCTTTGCCGTCAGACGAGATACCCGTTCCCCCGGCAATCGCCGATTGCAGGGCTGCTGCACCGTTGACCGTGGCTGTTGTCGTGCCGTCGTACACCTTGTCGGCGGAGCTCAGGCCCGAGATGGTCAGCGCCTTGGCGCTGATGGCATGGCTGGCGCTGGCGTGCT
>CAIYYE010000301.1 GCA_903930395.1 uncultured beta proteobacterium | reverse complement strand
GCCTTCTCGAGCACATCCTGCGTGTATTCGGTGACTTCTCTTTCGGGGTCGATCCGGGTGACCGTGAGGCCGGGCACGACACCGTCTATGGTGGCTGCCACATGGGCTGCCGGGTCGGTCGTGGAGAGCACGACCTTGCCACCGCGTTGGGCCAGGGCCAGGGCAATCGCTGCGGCAACCGTGGTCTTGCCGACACCGCCTTTGCCCATGGTCATGATGACGCCGTGGCCGGCTTGGGCAATGTCGTCGATGAGGCTGGCCAGCCCCGGTGGCAGGTCGGTTGTTTCAGGCTGGCCCGGCAGGGCGCCAGTGAGAGCGGCTTCCGGGTGCGCCATGAGACCCAAGGCATCCAGGCCTACCGTTCCTCGCGGGAGAAACGGAATCGTCGTCGCGGGCAGGCTGGCGAGCCCTTCGGGCATGGCATCCAGGGCCGTGCGGGCGCGCCGGGCCATGGCATTGGCAATGTCATCGCTCGAACCGGTGGCCTTGAACAGCCCGTTGATGGCCAAATGAAGATTGACGACGCCCAGTTCGGACAATTCGCCACGGGTGCGTTCGGCCTCCCGCAGCGAGGCAGTTTCCGGCCGGCTGACCAGGATCACCGTGGTTTCTGCCGGATTGGCCAGACGGGCCACGGTGGCAGCGTAAAGCGCTTTTTGTTTTTCCAGCCCGGCGAGCGGGCCGAGACACGATGCGCCGCCGGTTGAGGAGTCGATGAATTCGTTCCAGGCCGTCGGCAGGGTGAGCAGTCGCAGCGTATGGCCGGTCGGTGCGGTATCGAAGATCACGTGGTCGAACCCGGCTGTCGCGGCCGGGTCGCCGAGCAACTTTGAAAACTCGTCGAAGGCGGCGATTTCAACGGTGCAGGCGCCGGAGAACTGTTCTTCCATGCTCTGGATGGCGGCCACCGGCAGGATGCCCCGATAGGGGGCGACCATGCGCTCGCGATAGGCTTGCGCTGACGCTTCCGGGTCTATGTTCAAGGCAAAGAGGCCGGCTGCCCCGGGTATGGCCGTCGGCGTCTGGCTCAGGCCAACACCCAGCACTTCGTCGAGGTTGGAGGCCGGGTCGGTGCTGACGATCAGCACCTTCTTCCCGGCTTCAGCCAGGGCCAGGCCGCTGGCGCAGGAGAGCGATGTCTTGCCGACACCGCCTTTACCGGTGAAGAACAGGTAACGGGTTTGGGTGTTGGGCAAGGCCATGATCAGATGCTCCGGATTAACAGCAGCCCGATTTGGGCGAACAACAGGCACTACCAGCCTTGATGTGGGGCTTTTCCCCGGCTGTCAGCGCAATGCCGAGTTTCTGTGCCAGTTGCTGACGGGAGGGGTAGATGCCGGTCATGACAATGTGGCCATCAAGCGCCAGCACCGGCAGCCGGTCCATGCCGGCTTCCATTTCCCTGACCACCGCCGGATTGGCGGCAAAGGCTTGCGGTTCCTGGCCGAGGTTGTAACGCTGGACGGCAATGCCGTGTTCTTCGACCCATTTCAGATCGGCCGCAAACTGGGCCAGAACCGGATCAACCTCGACGCCGCAGACACCGGTGGAACAGCACATGGCAGGATCAAACACTTCAAGTTTTTTCATGACAGGCTCCTTTGACATTAACGGGCTTCGTACCAGCCCTTGGATGAATTCACGACTTTGACCACGAGCAGCATGACCGGAACTTCAATGAGGACACCGACCACGGTGGCCAGTGCGGCCCCCGATTCAAAACCAAACAGGCTGATCGCTGCCGCTACCGCCAGTTCGAAGAAATTCGATGCGCCAATCAGGGCCGACGGACAGGCGATGTTGTGCTTTTCACCGACGGCACGATTCAGCCAGTAAGCCAGGGCCGAATTGAAGAAGACCTGGATGAGTATGGGTACGGCGAGCAGGGCGATAACGAGCGGTTGCCCGAGAATCGCCTCCCCTTGAAAGGCAAAGAGCAGGACCAGCGTCAGCAACAGGGCCGAGATTGACCACGGGCCGATTTTTTCCATGGTTGCATCGAAGCTGGCCTGACCTTTGGCGAGCAGCGACTTGCGCCAAAGCTGGGCGAGCACCACTGGAATAAGGATATACAGGACAACCGAGGTCAGTAATGTCGCCCAGGGCACATTGATCGCCGAAATGCCGAGCAGGAAGGCGACCAGCGGGGCGAAGGCGACGACCATGATTGCATCGTTGAGCGCCACCTGCGACAGGGTGAACAGCGGATCGCCGTTGGTCAGCCGGCTCCACACGAAGACCATGGCGGTGCATGGCGCGGCAGCGAGAAGAATGAGGCCGGCGATGTAGCTGTCCAGTTGCTCGGCGGGCAGCATGGGTGCAAACAGGTTGCGGATGAAGAACCAGGCGAGGAAAGCCATAGAGAAGGGCTTGACCAGCCAGTTAACAAAAAGCGTGACGCCGATGCCGCGGACATGCTGCCTGACTTCATGCAGGGCGCCAAAATCGACCTTGACCAACATCGGGATGATCATGACCCAGATGAGCAGGCCTACCGGTAGATTGACCCGCGCCACTTCCAGACTGCCGATGGCCTGGAACAGGCCCGGCGCCATTTGGCCCAAGGCAATGCCGGCGACGATGCAGATAAAGACCCAGACCGTCAGGTAACGCTCGAAAAGACTCATCGGCGCGCCGGCAGCCAGTTTGGCGGTGGTTTCACATTGAGCTGACATGGGTTTTCCTAGAGGCCAAGGGCAGCGCGAACGGCGGGAATCAGGCGGGCACGGATGTCATCGCGGACCTCGACAAAGCTCGCCAAGGGTTCACCGTGCGGATCGTGGAAGGGTGCGTGCAGGCGCGGCACGGGCTTCGGGAAGACCGGGCAGCTTTCCCTGGCGTTGTCGCAGACAGTCACCACCAGGTCGATGGATTCATTGATCACCGCATCGACATCCTTGGGATGGAGGCCATTTGTCGGCAGCCCGGCCAGTTGCAGCGCCTGGATGGCGCCATCGGCAACCTTGGGCTGTGGCACGGTGCCGGCCGAGAGGGCGCGCACCTGCCCGGCCAGATCGTGGTTGATGATCACTTCCGCCATCTGGGAGCGGCAGGAGTTGCCCGTACATAACACCAGCACGGTTTTTAGCGGGGATAGGCTCATGATGATTGTCTAGCTTGAAGATTTCGTGATGCCGGCCCGACGTTTCGCTGTCGTATCGCAGGCACTGGTTTTCGGCAGGCAGGGCTGGCCGTGGCAGCAATTGCTGGTGAGAAAGGCAATCAGCTCGTCCATCGCGCTGTAGTTGGTCGAGTAGCGGATGAAGCGGCTTTCGCGCTGCCCGCTGATCAGCCCGACACGGCTCAGATGGGCCAGATGAAAGGAGAGCGTGGCCGGCGCCATGCCCAGCGTCTCGCCAATCGCACTGGCCACCAGCCCCTCGGGACCGGCTTCGACGAGCAGGCGGAAGATCGACAGGCGGGACTCATGCCCGAGGGCAGCGAGAAGATCGGCGGCAGTTAATAGTTCCATATTTCAATGATAGTCGAAATATATTTCAGCGCAATGACCCGGTTTTCACATGTAAAAAATGGAAGCTGACCGTTCGCTGTATTTCACTGCCAGTGCGGCGTACAATTTGGCAGTGTTTACATGTTTGACAATTTTATGGTTTGGCCGCTGGCGCCATTGAGTTTTCAATACAAGCAGGCTACACCGCAGACCATAGTTCCGGATCGGACAAGGAAGCAGATATGCCCTTGCATGGCTTGGCCCGGTATTCGCTGAAAACCCGCGTAACACTTCTTACGCTGCTTATTTTCGTGCTCAGTATCTGGTCGCTGGCCTTTTACGCCAGTCGCCTGTTGCGTGACGACATGCAGCGTAGTTTGAGTGAGCAGCAGTTCGCTACGGTATCTTTTGTTGCCGCCCAGGTGAACGAGGAGTTGCGTGACCGGATGATAGGGCTGGAGGGAATCGCCAGGCAGATTACGCCGTCGATGATGGCCAAGCCGGCGGCGATTCAGGAAATGCTCGAGCGGCGTCCCTTCCTCAATATCCTGTTCAACGCCGGCGTCTTTGTCATCGGGTCGGAGGGCACGGCCATAGCTGATTCGCCACGCCAGGAGGGGCGGGTCGGCACCAATTACATGGACCGCGATTTCGTCACCATGGCACTCAGGGAGGGCCGGTCGGTATTCGCCAAACCGGTGATCGGGAAGACGTTGAAGGCACCAGTGTTGAGCCTGGTCACGCCGATACACGATAGTGGCGGAAAGATCATCGGCGCCCTGGTGGCAGCCGTCAATCTGGGACAGCCCAACTTTCTCGACAAGCTGACCGAGAGCCGTTACGGGCAGAGCGGTGGCTATGTGCTGATTGCGGCGCAGAGCCGGCTGGTCATCACTGCTACTGATCGATCCCGAATCATGGAGAAACTTCCGCCACCGGGCGTCAATGCATGGGTTGATAAATTCGCTGATGGCTATGAAGGGTCGGCCATTGCCGTCAATCCGAAAGGCGTGGAAGTGCTTGTGTCGGGCAAAACCATCCCGGTCGCGGGTTGGTATGTCCTGGCCACATTGCCCAGCCAGGAAGCCTTTGCGCCGATCGACGCGGTGCTCGATCGTTTGATGCTCAGTGCGCTGCTGGCCACCGTGCTCGCCGGTGCCTTGACCTGGTGGGTCGTTTCACGCGTGTTGCAGGGCCAGTTGGCGCCGATGCTCAAGGCCAGCCGGGAGCTGGCCACCCTGGCCGCGGGCGATAAGCCGGTGCAGCCCTTGCTGGTAACCAGCCAGGACGAAATCGGTGAACTGATCGGCGGATTCAATCGCTTGCTCGATATCCTGAGTCAGCGCGAAAATTCGCTCAAAAATCGCGCCGAAGAGCTGCGGGCGAGCGAAGAACAGCTACGTTTTGTGCTTGAGGGGGCTGAGCTCGGATTCTGGGACTGGAACATTGCCAAGGGTGTCGTCTATCGCAACGAACGCTGGGCGACCATTCTCGGTTACACCCACGAGGAAATCCAGAATACGACGCAACAATGGACGGACTTTATCTTTCCTGACGATAGGGAGGCGGCCTGGCAGTCGATCAATAACGTCCTTGAAGGGCGGGCCAAATCCCACAAGGCCGAGTACCGCATGCTGCACAAGGATGGCAGCATCCGCTGGGTGCTCGACCAGGCCAATGTGCTGCAGCGGGATGTGAATGGCATGCCGAGCCGGATGAGCGGGACGCACACCGACATCACCGAGCGCAAGGCGGCTGAACTGGAACTGGAACAACACCGTGACCACCTCGAGTCCCTGGTGCAGGAGCGTACTGCTGCGCTGTCTATCGCCAAGGAATTGGCCGAGTCGTCGAACCGGGCGAAGAGCGCCTTCCTCGCCAATATGAGCCACGAGTTGCGGACGCCGATGAATGCCATCATGGGGATGAACAGCATTGCCATGCGCCATGCCGATGATCCCAAACTGCGGGATCAGCTGGAAAAAGTCGACAAGGCCTCGCATCACCTGCTCAGCGTCATCAACGATATCCTCGACCTCTCCAAGATAGAGGCTGAACGACTAAGCTTGTCGCACAACAATTTCAGGCTGGGCGCGGTGCTCGAAAACCTGACCAGCCTGCTCAGTCAGAAGGTTATAGACAAGCACCTGCTGCTGCATATCGATCTGCCGCCGGTGCTGGGACATCTGAATTTGGTCGGTGACCCTGTGCACCTGGGGCAGATCCTGCTCAATCTGACGGCCAACGCCGTCAAATTTACAGAGGCTGGCAGCGTTTCTGTGCGCCTGCGGTTGATCGAAGAAAGTCCGACCAGCGTCCTCGTGCGTTGCGAGGTACAGGATAGCGGCATCGGCATTTCAGACAACGATCAGAAACGCCTGTTCACCGCTTTCGAGCAGGTCGATGGTTCGATGACACGCAAGTATGGTGGCACCGGTTTGGGACTCGCGATCAGCAAGCGGCTGGTCAAGCTGATGGGCGGCGACATCGGTGTCGATAGCCGGCTCGGGGTGGGCAGTACCTTCTGGTTTACCGTCCGCTTTGGCAAGGCATCATCGGCCACCGGTGAATTGCACGCAGCAATGCCCCTGTCCGGGCTGCCCCCATATGATGTATTGCTCGAGCGGTATGCCGGCACCAGAATCCTGCTGGCTGAAGACGAGCCGATCAACCAGGAGGTTTCGCGCGCCTTGCTCGAAGATGTCGGGCTGGTCGTCGACCTGGCCGAGGATGGCAACGTGGCGGTGGGTCTGGCCGGAAAAAGCCGCTACGCGCTGATTCTGATGGACATGCAGATGCCGAATCTGAATGGCCTTGATGCGGCACGGGCGATTCGGGCCCTGCCGGGCTACCAGCACACCCCGATCCTGGCCATGACGGCCAATGCCTTCGAGGAGGACAGGCAAGTCTGCATAAGCGCGGGCATGGACGACCATATCGGCAAGCCCGTCGATCCTGACAGGCTGTACGAATCTTTGGTGCGCTGGCTGGAGTATTCGCTCAGGCAGATCTGAATCCGGCCGGGTTGCACCCTATCCTCTGCTTCCGCCGGCTAGGATGTCGTCTGGCCGGGGATAGGCCGGAGTAGCAGGGCGCCTGCCTGCTCCGAGCAGCGGCTTGAGGTTTTTTCGTCCACGGCTTTGAGCCAGCGTCTGGGGATGCTTCCCTGGCCATAGCGGGCGCCGGCCAGCATGCCGGCGATGGCGCCGGTGGTGTCGGCGTCGCCGCCGCGATTGACGACCTCGATGAGGCAATCCTCGAAGGTTTCGGTGGCGAAGAAGGCCTGAAACACGGCTTGCATGGTGTCGACGATGAAGCCGCTGGGGTTTTCACGGCGGCGCTTGTCGTAGGCGAAGACTGGAAAATCGCTGACCAGCTTGCCGGCCCGCTCGCGTTCGACGTCGATGACATCGCGCCCGGCAAGAAAATCCTGGACCATGAAGATCAGTGTTTCGCAGGCCGCATCGGACAGGGCGTTGTGATGCGTGACGTGGGCCTGGGCGCGGCTGGCGGCAATGCTCAGGCTTTCCGGCTGACCGTAGCAGGCCAGGGCAACGGGCAGGGCGCGCATGGCAGCACCGTTGCCGGCGTCGTGTTCGGAGGCGATGGCTTCCGGATTGCCGGTCTTGCGAAACTGGATCAGGTTGCGCCGTATGGTGTTGCCGATATCGACCGGTTTGGCGCGCATCCAGGCATCGAAGGCTTCGGCCGCGGCCTGGGCATCGACGTGCCCGGTGGCGAGAATGGCTTGGCCCAGCGCCAGCGACATGGTCGTGTCGTCGGTGACCTGGCCGGCCTTCAGGCGCAGCCAGCCGCCGCCAGTGATGTCGCAATGCAGGCCGATCTGGTGGCGGATTTCATTGGGGGTCAGGAACTCGACCGTGGCGCCCAGCGCATCGCCGACGGCGAGGCCGAGATACGCTGCAATGCCCCGGTCCACATGCGGCGGGTAGGCGGGGCCGGTACGCCGACGTACCGGCGCGGTGCGGGCGATCAGTTCTCCGGACCAAAACATTTGGCGTAATCCTTGCAGACCCCGCAGGACGGGGCGGGGCAGACGTAAATGCCTTCGCGGGAGCAAAACTGGCGGTAGAGGAATTTCTTCCACTTCATGTCGCCAGTGTTGGCGCGGGCGAGGGCGGGGAAATTGACCCACATCAGCCGCGAGAGTTCGTCACGGTTGGCCAGGCCGATATCCTGCCACAGATGGTCGCGCCCGGCGCAGGCCGTGGCGATGATGTTGGCGACCAGCAGTTCGGAGGGGTTTTCGCAGGCGCGATGCTCGAGCAGCAGCTTTTGCAGGTCGCTCCATTCGGGAATGGCCTCGACGGCGCGTTGCGGACCCCGGCAATCGAATCCGGGGAAATACTCGCGGATCAGATGGGTATGGGCCGCCATGCCCAGGCCCAGATCGGCCGGCAGGCAGCCGGTACCGGCTACTTGTCCGGCGACGATGCTGGCCAGTAAAGAGCGATTCGGATCGGCCGCCGCCCGCGCCGACGCCGCCGGCAAGGCGAGCAGTTCGGCAAAGAGGGTGCTGCGGTAGGGCAGCCGGTCCGGACCGTTCATGGTTTGTGCCTTACTTGCTGGGATATTCGACCAGGATGTCCTCGTCGCGGACAATCATCTGGCAGGCCAGACGCCACTGGGTCGGCGGGATGTCGTCGACATACATCTGCTCGATCTGGGCCTTGGTGATGTGGCCGAGTTCGCTCAGTGCGGCGACTTCGCGGACATTGAGCGGGCCGCCCATCGGGGCGCGTTTGCCATCGACCGAGGAAACCTTGACCAGACAGGTGCCGCAGTTGCCTTCCTGGCAGCCGAAGTCGATCGGGATGTGATGTTCCTTGGCCAGCGCGAGGATGGTCTGGGTGTGGCTGCCGGCGACGGCGTAGACCGTCTTGTCCTTGTGCAGCGGGCTGGTGAAAGTGATGAGGGCCATGCTTGTGTTCTCCTGGAGAGCGGGTTGATTTGGATTTCTCTGTTGAGGTTGGGGCTTGCTTTTAGTCTTGTTCGGAATTTGCGCAATTACGCGGGTTTGACGACGATGTCGCCGCCCAGAATCTGTGCCTGGCAGGCCAGCCGGTGGCCGCGCGGGGCGAGGTTGTCCTTGAGCACCTGGTCTTCGAGCATGCTCGGTGGGGCAAGGTGTTCGCCACCGGAGACGATCTTGGTCAGGCAGGTGCAGCACTCGCCTTCGCGGCAGCCGTAGGTGATGCCGGCGCCGACTTTTTCCGAGACTTCGATGAGCCGGGTGCCGGCCGGCACGGTGACCGTGACGCCGATATCCTGGAAGGTGACTTTGGCTTTAGGCATTTTTTCTCCCTTGTTCGTATGTTTTCAAGCAAGCATTGCGAGGTCGATCTCGCGGTGTTCGACCCGGCCGGTCAGGTGACGGGCCAGTTGTTCGCCGAGTGCCCGGCAGGCTTCGAGTTCGCTGGCATCCGGCACCAGCTTGATGCGCAGGCCCTCGACCGGGACGCGCAGCTTGAGGCCGCGCAGGCGGTCCTCGATCAGGCGTACCGCTTCGCCGCTCCAGCCATAGGAGCCGAAAGCGGCACCGAGCTTGCCCTTGACGTTGACGGTGGTGAGCGAGGAAAGCAGGTCCCAGATCGGCTTGACGGCGTCGGCATTGATCGTCGGGCTGCCGAAGGCCAGGCCGTCGGCTTCCTCGACCAGGTCGGTG
>CAIYYE010000300.1 GCA_903930395.1 uncultured beta proteobacterium | reverse complement strand
GAACCGGTTTCGCTCTGGATGGTCTTGATCATGCTGGCGATTTCAGCGGTCGAATTGCCGGTCCGCTCGGCCAGTTTGCGAACCTCGTCGGCGACGACGGCAAAACCTCGCCCGGACTCACCGGCACGCGCCGCCTCAATGGCTGCATTGAGCGCCAGCAGGTTGGTCTGGTCGGCAATCTCGCGGATGGTATTGACGATGGAGGTAATCTTCGCCGTCTGTTCGCCGAGGGTATCGACCAGAGCGGCCGATTCACCGACGATACGGGAGATGCTCTGCATCTTGTCGACGGTCTCGAGAATGATTTTCTCGCCGGACTGCGATATTTCCTTGGTCTCCAGAGCCACCTGGTAGGCCAGTTCGGCGCTTTGCTTTTCGGCCTGATGGTGCTTGATCTGCTCGGTAATGTCGGCGGCAAACTTGACGATCTTGCTGGGGATGCCATCCGGCCCGAAGACTGGGTTGTAGCTGGCCTCCAGCCAGACTTCACGTTTCTGCCGGTCCAGGCGCAGATACTGGCCGGAGACGAAATCGCCACGGCCAAGACGCGTCCAGAAATTGGCATACTCGGCGCTGTTCACTACGGCATCGGGGCAGAACATGCGGTGGTGACGCCCGACGACATCACCCTGTGAGAAGCCCATGACGCGCAGGAAATTATCGTTGGCCCGCAGGACCATTCCGTTCAGGTCGAATTCGATGACCGCCATCGAGCGCTCGATGGCCTGAACGATGGCCTGCATGCGGGAGGCTTCCTCAACCCGTGCAGTGACGTCGCTGGCCAGTTTGACAATCTTGAGGATACGCCCGTCGGCATCGAGCACCGGGTTGTAGCTGGCCTCCAGCCAGACGGCGCGGCCGCTTTTGTGGAGTCGCTTGATGGTGCCGCGGGAGAATTCACCCCGGCGCAGGCCTGACCACAGGTCGCCATATTCCTTGCTGTTGCTGAAAGCGTCATCGCACAGGCTGCGATGGTGCCGGCCATTCAGTTCGCCGGTCGAATAGCCCATGGTCTGGCAGAAATTGTCGTTGGCAGCGAGCACGACGCCGTCCGGAGTAAATTCGATAACTGCGAGGGAGCGATCAATCGCCTTGTGAACGGCTTGTTCGCCGGCCAATTCGGATTCGAGTAGCGCTATTTGCTGCTTGTACTTGCCGCCGAACATGAGACCCCCTATTGATCATTAATTATCAAATCTACAGAAATTCACAAAGACATTCAAGAACCGCACTCAGGTTGGCAGATCGAAGCCTTTGAGCTTGCGGAACATGTCTACCGCGTAAGAGTCTGTCATGCCGGCCACAAAGTCTGCGACCTGGAGCAGGCGGATGTACGGATCGGCATCCGGCTCGCCGTCGTGGCCGAGGAATTGCGTCGGCAACAACTTGAGCAGCATGCGCTCGCGGGTTGTCAGGCGGGTATGCCCTGCCCCTGCCTCGACGGCATTGGTAAACAGGCCGAGCAAGGCGCCGAGCACTTCGAAGCCGGCAGTTTCGATCTCCAGCGCCGGGCGGGCGGTGTAGATCGTTTCCTTGGCCAGTTTGAGGATGGCTTGCAGGGGATGGGCGATGGGCGAGCTTTCGAGCAGTTCGTCGTCGAACTGGCCGCTCAGGATGGCGTCCTCGTTTTCGAGAAAGACGGCGGCGGCGCTTTCGAGCAGGCAGCCGATGGCCTTGGCGCGCAGGTATTCGAGGCGCTCCTTGGGGTCGTGCAGACGTTCCAGCCGGCCGCCATTGACGGTATTGCCGGCGAGGTCGGCGAGCAGGCATTCGGCGTCCTTGTAGGGGACATAACCGAGCCGGGCAGCGTCTTCTAGATCGACGATGAGATAGCAGGTGTCATCGGCGACTTCAACCAGGAAAGCCAGGGGATGACGGCGCCAGGCGGTGCCGGGAATGCGTTCGACGAGGCCG
>CAIYYE010000299.1 GCA_903930395.1 uncultured beta proteobacterium | reverse complement strand
GAAGCCAGGTCGTACTCCAGCGCACAGGGCGCCCGCGCCGCCTCGACCATGGCCGCAATCGCCTCCTCGGCCAACTGGGCACGGCCGAGATTGGTATGCAGCACGGTGCCCGTCAGGTTGAATACGGGACGCAGATTGGCCCGGCCGGCCGCATCGGCCCGGCGCCGGATGGCGGCGAGCAGGGTGCTTTCATCCGGCAGCGGCACACCATGTTTGAGGCCCTCGCGGGCGGCGGCCAGTTCGGCCCGAACACAGCCGGTGACAATCTGACGGCCGTGCACTTCAATCGCATCGGGAATTTGCGCTAAAACGCGGTCAACAGCGGGAAGGTGTCTTTTATCGTTCATAGGCTTTCACCCGGACCGGGCAGAAAGGTTGATCATTCGGCTTTAGCCGCTATAGGCACCAATCAACAGCAAATTGGGGCCGGAACGCTGGTAGCCGGCTTCATCGACCAGCATGTCGAGGGCCAGCGTGGCGAGATCGTCGGCCACGGGATCGACCCTCGGATCTTTCTCCTGATAGACGATTTTGAGGTAGCTCTTGCAGGCGTCGCAAGTCTCGGCCCGAACGGCCCCCTTGGCGCCTTCAACTTCGTGCAGTGCCACTTCCTTGTCGGTATCGCAAGCGGTACAGGTGGCACGCGGCACGTTCCATTCGGTATTGCACAAGCTGCAATGCAGGTAGCGCAGGTTGTTGATGGCAGCACCCAGGCGCACCACGCTGGCTACCGCCGGGCTGCCGCAGCATGGGCAGACACCGTGAGCATCGAGCTTTTGCAGCTGGCTGGCGTCGAAGCGGCTGGCCAGTTGGGTGAAAACCACCTGCAAGGCGGCGGCGACGAAGGGGAGTTCGGCGGCATCGCCCTCCTCCAGTTCGCCACTCAGCAGGGTATCGGCCAGCTTGTCGAGCCAGGCATCGTCAGCGGCGAGCAGGGCATCCAGTGTCTGGCGGGCGCCATCCGGCGCATTCTTCTCCAATTCACGGACGATCTGGCGCAAAACCTCACGCCAGGCAGCCGGATGCTCGGCAACATTCAACGGCGGCATGCCGTGGGTGCGCGCCTGCTCGAGCCGCGTGGCATCCGGCAGCGGCAGGGCCGGCAAGGCTTTCAGGGCTTCATGCTGGGCCCGGCTCAACTGGCCGAGAAAAACCAGCCAGTCGGCCAGGCTGTGACCGCTAGCCAGCGCGTCAAAGCGATCGGCACGATCGGCAAACAGGGTGGTGCTCACCGGCAGCAGAATAGGTGCAGCCTCTTCGGCCGGTGGATGGAATTCGATGGGTTGGGTCTGCATGTGAACTCAAAAAAAGGGGGGTTGCGGAAATCTTCTCCGCAGAGCCCCCTGAACGCAAGGTAAAACTGAATCAGCCCGGCAAATGGGCGGGCGCCGCAGGATCAAGGCGCGCCCGCGCAGACAGTACAAACCGTACGGCCAGCGGGCGCAACGCCGAGCCTGCAAGCCCGGTCATTTGCCCGTCACCTGGCGGTACCAGCCGCGATGATGCTGCTTGGCCCAGCCCCTGGTCACCGTGCCGTACCACATGGCGCGGATGGTGCCCTTGACCCAGATGGCGGCATAGACGTGCACGAAGATCAGGCCGATCATCACGGCACCGATTGCAGCATGCACCACGGCGCCCATACGGACGAGCGTGATGTCGAAGCCGAACCAGGCACGCCAGATGAGCAGGCCGGAGACGGTCATCAGCAGCATGCAGAGGGCCATCGCCCAGAACATCGCTTTCTGGCCGCCGTTGTACTTGCCCTGCTCCGGCATGTTGTGGTCGT
>CAIYYE010000298.1 GCA_903930395.1 uncultured beta proteobacterium | reverse complement strand
CTTCATCTTCGAGAGCCTCGACATTCGCGGCGCCATCGTCTATCTCGGCGACGCCTGGCAGCAGATGCAGGCTGGTCGCGACTATCAGCCGACCGTCTCCCATCTGCTCGGCGAAACGGCGGCCGTCACCGCGCTGATCGCCGGCCAGCTCAAGCAGCCCGGCCGCCTGACGCTGCAGTTGCGCGGCAACGGTGCCATACAGTTGCTGGTCCTCGATTGCAACGAGCAATTGCAGATGCGCGGCATGGCGCGCAGCAACCCGGTCGTTCTGGCCGCACCTGTGCCGGAACTGCTCGGCGCCCACCAGGGTGGCCAGCTCATGATGAGCCTGGACATGCCGGAAGCGCGCCAGCCCTATCAAAGCTTTGTGCCCATGGTCGGCGATAGCATCGGAGAAATTTTCGAGCATTACCTCGAACAATCGGAACAGCAGCCGTCGCGTCTGTTCACAGCGGCCAGTGAGCATGCAGCAGCCTGCCTCTTCCTGCAAAAACTGCCGGAAGCCGACCAGCATGACCAGGATGGCTGGCAGCGCATCACGCAACTCGCCGCCACCGTCAAGCCGGCCGAACTGCTCGAACTCGACACTGAAAGCCTGCTCACCCGCCTCTTCCATGAAGACATGGCGGCGCACGGCATCCGCCTCTACGACCCCCGCCCTGTGGCCTACCACTGCCCCGAGGACCGCAACAAGGTGGCCGACATGATCCGCAGCCTGGGCCGCGCCGATGCCGAAACCATCCTGGCCGAACATGGTGAAATCGTCATCCGCGACGACATCTGCAATCGTGATTACCGTTTCAGCCCGGACGACGTCGCCACCCTGTTTGCCGGCAGCGAAGGGAAGGCCCTGCATTGAACCAGACCATCAA
This sequence comes from uncultured beta proteobacterium, assembly GCA_903930395.1. Classification (GTDB taxonomy): domain Bacteria; phylum Pseudomonadota; class Gammaproteobacteria; order Burkholderiales; family Rhodocyclaceae; genus Azonexus. The sequence goes on along the minus strand of CAIYYE010000298.1, from coordinate 2,765 downwards.
TCCCTTCGTTCTCGGCCGCCGGGTCGAGTTGCTCTACCGGAATGTACTGCTCGGGCAGATCGTTTCCATCATCAATGTGACGGCACTGACCTGGGTTGCCGGTTCGCTGCTGCACAACCCGCTCATTTACGTCTGGTGGGTAGCGGCTGTGGCCATGGCTGGCTTGCGACTGGCCCATTATTCCGCCTACCGGCGCCAGGACGACGTCCAGCGTCGTGAAAATGCCATCGACTGGCGACGGCGCGTACTCCTGAGCGCCAACGGCTCGGGCTTCGTCTGGGCCGCTGGTGCCCTGCTCCTGATGTCGCAGGGCAATACCCATCTGCAACTGTTCGCCGGCTTCGTGATGTCAGGCATGATCGCTGGTGCGGTCCCCATCCTGGCAGCCGACCGCATTGTTTTCCGCTGCTATGCCTGGCCAATTTCGCTGGCCGTGGCCTTCGGCACCCTGGGCAGCGACCCGCTGCACATTGCTTTCACGGCTTTGTCGCTGCTCTTCATGCTGGCGGTGACGCGCAGCGCTGATTTCTTTCATGGCGCCCTGCACGAAACCTTCCGGCTTGAGTACGAAAAGGATGCCCTGCTGAGCAAACTCGAAACCGCCAGCGCCGTCGCCGAACGCTCGAACCGCGCCAAAACCGAGTTTCTGGCCAATATCAGTCACGAACTACGGACGCCGATGAACGGCATCATCGGCATGGGCGACTTGCTGGCACTCGAAGAACTGACCCCCGACCAGCAAGAATTGCTGCTCCATCTGCGCGAATCGGCGACGCACCTCATGCGCCTGATCAATCACCTGATCAAGCTATCCGCCCTTGAGGCCGGTCACATCAAACTGAACCCGGCGCCGTTTGCCGTCGGCGGCTTGCTCGAAGGCCTGCTCTCCGGCCTGCAAAAAGACGCGACGGCCAAAGGACTTACCTTGACGCTGCAACCGCAGGAATTGCCGAACATCCTGATCGGTGACCTCAACCGGCTACGCCAGGTGCTGGAGCATCTGGTCGGCAATGCCGTCAAGTTTACCGATCACGGCAGCATCACGGTGTCGGCACGAGCACTCGAACCCCAAGGCAACACCGTCAAAATCGAATTCTCGGTCGTCGATACCGGCTTGGGCATGACGCCCCAAGAGCTTGAATCGATCAGCGGGATGCTGACGCAGGGGGATGGCTCGACCATACGACGGCATGGTGGCATCGGTGTCGGGATGCCCATCGCCCGCAAGCTGATCGACCTCATGGGTGGCGAACTGGTCATCGCGAGCCAGCCGGGCCAGGGCAGCAGCTTCCGCTTTACCCTGCCTTTCGGACTGCCCGAGTCGGAAACCTGATCACCCTCAACGGCGACACTCTCAGAGCACCTTGCCGGGATTCATCAATCCGCGGGGATCAAGCGCCTGCTTGAGCGAACGCATGAGCGCCATCTCAACCGGGTTCTTGTAGCGCAGGATTTCCTCGCGCTTGAGCTGACCGATGCCATGCTCGGCAGAGATCGAGCCATTCAGGGTGTCGATCGTGTCGTGAACGAGACGATTGACCTCGGCCTGGGCTGCGATGAAGGACTCATTCTTCTTCGCATCCGGCTGCGACAGGTTGTAATGCAGGTTGCCGTCACCGACATGGCCGAAAGCCACGACGCGCACGCCGGGGAAAGCCTTTTCGAGCGTTGCATCGGCCATCGCCAGAAACTCGGGGATACGCGATACCGGCACTGCTACGTCATGCTTGATGCTGATGCCTTCAATTTTCTGGGCTTCGGAAATACTCTCACGCAGCGCCCACAGCTTTTTGGCCTGTGCTTCCGATTGCGCCATGACGCCATCGCCGACCTCGCCTGCCGCCAGACGATCGGCCAGCCAGACTTCAACAGCCGCCGGATCGGCATCGGAAAACTCGGCCAGCACATACCACGGCGAAGCTGCGCTCGGCCGCGCCGTATCAGGGATGTTCTTGAGGACCAACCCAAGGGCAGTCTCCGAGACCAGCTCAAAAGCCGTCAGTTGCGCATCGAAGGCCGCTTTGGCCGAATTCAGCAGGTCGACCGCCGCTGCCGGTGTCGCCACGTTGAGCCAGCAGGTGGCCTGCTTTTTCGGCAAGGGAAAGAGTTTGAGCACGGCCCCGGTGATGATGCCCAGCGTGCCTTCGGCACCGATGAACAAGTGCTTGAGATCGTAGCCGGTGTTGTCCTTGCGCAGACCCCGCAGGCCATCCCAGATCTCGCCATTGGCGAGCACCACTTCAAGGCCCAGCGTCAGTTCGCGCATATTGCCGTAGCGCAGCACCTGAACGCCGCCGGCATTGGTGGAGAGATTGCCGCCGATCTGGCAGCTGCCTTCGGAGGCCAGCGCCAGCGGAAAGAGGCGGTCGGCGGCGCGCGCAGCCTCCTGGACAGCGGCCAGCGTGCAGCCTGCCTCGACGGAAATCGTGCTGTTTTGGGGATCGAGCGCAACTATGCGGTTCAGACGGCCCAGGCTGATCACCACGGCCCGACCTGCCGCATCCGGCGTCGCCGCGCCACACAGGCTGGTATTGCCGCCCTGCGGCACGACGGGCACACCGGCATCGGCACAGGCCTTGACGACCGCCGCCACCTCAACCGTACTGCCCGGCCGGACAACGCATTGCGCCGCGCCGCGATAGCGGCCGCGCCAGTCGGTCACGAAGGGCGCCATGTCAGCCGGGTCGGTCAGCACCTGCGCGGCACCGACGATCCCGGCCAGTCTTGCGATCAGGTCAGACGACCTGGGCGTAGAGGTCATGGTG
>CAIYYE010000297.1 GCA_903930395.1 uncultured beta proteobacterium | reverse complement strand
TGCCGCTCTCCGCATTGCCGATCATGACCACCAGATCCTTGCGAAAAAGCTCGTTCAGGTTGGGGGCGACCTGCTTCGGGTTGCCTTTCTGGACAAACAGCGCGAGCTGGTTGTAACCGACGATCCGATAGTCGCCGAGCAGGCCTTCGGCCAGATGCTTCTCCCGATAGGAAGGCTCGCCGGGGAAGTAAATGTCGCCGTGCCGGCTTTTCCGGGCGCTCTGGTAAAGATCTTCGGAGCCCCCTTGGGCGATATCGACCTTGATCTTCTCGCGCTGCTCGAAACTGCGTGCCAGTTCGGTAATCGGTCGCACCATCGTGATACCGCAATAAATCATCAGATTCGCCGGCTCCGCACGCAACAATGGTGGTAACAGGCTAACGGTTCCGATGATCAGGAAACGCATCAGGTTCTGAATAGTCATCCGGGATTCCTCAGGTTAAATGATGGTTCAAACGGCTGCCGGGTTCGCCGTGGATTCCGGCATTGGCGTGATACCGGCATGGGTTCCTATGACTGTCTCCAGAATGCCCTTTGCCTCATCGAAGGCAAACGTCCCCATGGCCTCGGAAAACGCATTCAGCTGATTCCCCAGCAAGGGTGCCATCCATTTGTAATATTTTTCCCAGAGGTGTTGTGCCTCGATGTCATCCAGGGCCAGCAAGTCGAGCAACTGTTCCATTTCCTGGTTGATGTCATGCCCTGCCTTTGGCAGTCTGCCGGGAGCGGCTGCTTCCAACGGCAGTTCATCATCGGCGTGGGTACTTTCAAAATTCGGGATGAACCACCCGTAGCTGAAGTGGTAGAGCGGTACCGTGATCCAGAATCGACTCCCTTGGCCCTGTTTGCTCTCCACACCAATTTCACCACCCATCAGCCTTGCCAGGTGGTGATTGATCGCCAGTCCAATGCCGATACCACCGTGGCTCCGCGTCGTCGAGTCGTCTGTCTGCGAAAACCGCTCGAACAGGCCAGGCAGGGCAGATTCGCTGATGCCGATTCCCTGGTCTTCCACTTCGAAGCGCAGATTGACGAAGTCGTCCGCAGCAGAGAGGACAGCGGTGCGCAGGCAGATCGCACCGCTATCTGAAAACCGGATAGCATTGTTCAGGAAGTTTTCGATAGCCTGCCGGATTCCGGCCGACATGCCATGCAGGATCAATGGAACGTTGTCGGCCACCTCGACAGAAAGGCTAAGGCCTTTGGCAGCTGCCTGATCACGGTGATGGGCAATGCTGACACTGAGCAATTCACGCACATTGAATTCGGTCGGCGCATCAACCCTCCCTGCATCACCCTCCAGTGCTGCCAGTTGAATAATCCGCTTGATGATGCCGTGTAGCTGACTGGCAGATTGTTCGACTTTTTCGGACATGCGCTGAAACTCGGCACTCAACTGACTCCGCATGAGCACATTGATGCCGATGATCGCGTTGAGCGGCGTATACATTTCGTGGCTGATATTGGCCAGGAAGGTTCCCTTCGCTCGAATGGCACATTCGGTGGCCACTTTGGCTGCGGTTAACTCGATGTTTGCCTGCTGCAGTTCGCGGGTTCGTTCGGCAACCTGCGCTTCGAGATGATCCCGATACAACGCGACTTCACGCTCCAGATCGGCGCGTTCGATCAGGTTGCGGATGCGCTGGCGGGCGACACTGACATTGATCGGCTTGTGGAGATAATCTGCAGCACCCAGGCCCAGACCGAAAACTTCTGCTGTGCTGTCGGTCAATGCCGTCACAAAAATAATCGGAATGTCCTTGAGGGCGGGATTTGCCTTGAAGCGTCGGCAGGTCTCATTGCCGTCCATCTCGGGCATCATCACATCCAGCAGCACAATGTCCGGTGGAGATTCCTCCGCCATCGCCAGCCCTTCCCTGCCGGAAATCGCGATCTGGAACAGGTAGTCGGGAGACAGCGCATGGGCCAGCACCAACAGATTGGCTGGCGTATCGTCAATGGCGAGAACTCTGTGCCGTGTCGTGTTCATTTCTGCAAATCCCTCGTCTTTCAACAACCGTTCCAAGGCGTGATGGGTGGCGATTTATTTCTGGAAATATTTCATATTCATACCGGTTTGCTGACAAACCTTTCAAAAGCAGGGCGCGTTTTCTGCATAGCGATCTTGAGCGTGCTCAGTGACACATCGCAGGCCGACCAGTCCGGCAGGGGAGCCACTTTGGCATGGGCCAAAAGTTCGCTGACCGCCTGCTGGGCCTCCGTCGCGTGGAACATGGCCAGTAGTGCTCGCAAGCTGCTGGCCTGATGACAGAGGCGATCGGCGGATCTTGCTGACATTGGTTCAGCGAGTTTGCTGATGTGCTCCTCCCACTCGTCAAGAAACATGCTCGCCATGCTGTGCAAGGTCTCCTTGTCGCCAATCTGCTCTTCCGCCGCCCGAAAGTCGGCAAGCTGATCGGATGGATTGAGTGTGCCTGCCGCAAAATCACTGCCTTCGGGATAGGATCGGGCGCGTTCCAGCGCCGCGAAGAGATCATCCGGGTTCAGCGGTTTGCCGATAAAGTCGTTCATGCCGGCGTCCAAACACTTTTCTCTGGCGCTGCTCGAGACATTCGCTGTAACGGCGATGATGTAGGTGTTGTGAAACTCGTTGGTCATTACCCAGCTCCGGCGCATTTCACGCGTCCGGATCGCCTCGGTTGTCTCGATGCCTCCCATCATCGGCATTTCAATATCCATCATCACGACATCGAAATCGCCCTTGTCGAACAGGGCCAGAGCCTCAAGGCCATTGTTGGCCACGCTGATCCGATGTGGGTGTTTGCGTAGCAACCGGAGGATCAGTTCCTGACTGACCGGATTGTCCTCGACCACCAGAATGTTCATGCCGCTGGTGTTTGCCTGTTGGTGTAACTGCAGGTCGTCCGGCAGCTCCGGCGGACTGAGGACGAATTCCGTTTCCAGTCCCTTGTCAGCGAGATCTAGTGCGGCGGCCAGATGGTCGGTAAAAACAGGCTTCACCAGATAGGCCACGATGCCCTGCTGTCGAAGTTCAGCCAACTCTTTCGCCTGATCATCGCTCTTTAATATCCAGATCAGGCGCTCGGATTTGCCATTCTTTTGCCAGTCCTTGATCAGTTCATTGCCGGGGCTGTTGGCCGTTGCCGAGTTGGCGAGAATGAAATCAAAGGGGGTGTTGTTCTGACGGAAGGCTTGAGTCCGCGTGACCGCTTCCTGGAGGCTTTGCGCCAGGGTCACCTCTATGCCGAGTTGTCTCAGCGCGGCTTGATGACAGCGTGAAGCATTTTGATTGGGTTCGAGCAGAAGTGCCTTTTTTCCGACATGCGTTTTGGGCGGTACGACGGGGGCCGTGTTGGGTAAGCGCTTGAAGGTGGCGGTAAATGAAAAGCAGGAACCCTGACCTGACTGGCTCGTTACCTGCAGGGTGCCGCCCATGCCCTGCACAATCCGCGTACAGATGGCCAAGCCGAGACCGGTGCCGCCGAAACTTCGGGTGACCGAATCATCGCCCTGAGCAAAAGCATCGAAAATTGCCTTCTGACGATTGGCGGGAATGCCGATGCCGGTATCCGAAATCGAGAATGTCAGATTGACGCCGCTGGTGGCGGATGCGGTCTTGCTCACCTTGACCAGCACGTCTCCCTTATCGGTGAACTTGACGGCGTTGTCCACGAGGTTGATCAGAACACGGCGGAGGAGTGATGCATCACCCGCCACTTTGTCGGGAACGTTTGGATCGATCTCTAGTGTCAGTTCCAGGCCTTTTTTGTGCGCCGGGTTAGCCAGTGCTCTGACAGAATCGTGGATGAGCTTTCGTACGGATAGTTCAGCACAGCTATTGGACATCTCGCCGGCATCGATTTTCGAAAAATCGAGCAGGTCGTTGATGATGGCCATCAAGGCTGAGGACGAACTCTTGACAGCGTGGAGGTAGTGCCGCTGCTCGTCATCCAGCGTGGTGTCGAGCACCAGATCGGTCATTCCGAGAATGCCATTCATCGGCGTACGGATTTCATGGCTGACCTTGGCAATGAAGCGGGAACGCGTTGTCTTGGCTTCTTCTGCGGCAGCGATCGCCGCACGAGAGTTTTCTTCGGCCTGCTTGAGGGCATTGATGTCACGTTGCATCAGCAACATGCGTCCCGCCTTGCCGTCGGCAAGGCGGGCAGTGATAATGCCGCGGACCAGCAACCACTGCCAGCAACCGCCTTTTGTCCGGAACTGGCACTCTGCCTCGAAAAATTCGCTCCGCTGCATGACATGGTTTGCCATGCTTGCCTGCAGCAAGCGGAGATGTTCTGGGCGGATCAAGCGTTGCCAAGTATCGATCCTACTGTCGAGTTCCTTGGGAAGATAGCCCAGCAATTGCTGCCAGTCCTGACCTGACTTAATTTCCCCTGCCAATAAATTCCAGTCTGAATAAATATCGCCTGAGAGCTGCCGCTGTGCCATCTGTAAACCTTCGTAAGCCGCATAGGAGGCATCAACCATGCCCAGCAGCTTGCCGATTGCTGATTGGTCTATCGTGGTCTGATGCACCGCGCTACGTTTCGTCTCGCTTATCAGGTAGTCTTCTCCATCGGTGCCGAATACCTTAACGGCCTGCTGCTTCAATAAAGCTGATTTCAATTTATTTTCCTTGCGCATCGCTTGCTGCCTGCAGGTCAGTTCTTAGATGTTTCTGTTCCGAATGCGATCTCATCTGCTCATCAACTTCAGTGCGTTTTGAATCGAGTTGAAGTGCCGGTCGAGCTCGCTCAGCTGTGTTTCGATCTCATCGAACGAATGGTTTTCGCGCACAGTTTTTTCGATCCAGGAGGCGCTGGCAGCAATTGCTTCGGCACCGAGCATGCCAGCGGAACCCTTCAGTGAATGCGCCAGTCTGCATACACCCTCCAGATCTCCTGTTGCCAGTTTGTTGCGAATTGTCTCGATATCCTGGCCGTGCGTCTCTATCAGCTTGCCGAGCAACCGAAGCAATGTGGTGCGCTTACCGGACATCTGCTCTAGACCCATCTTAAGGTTGACGCCCGGAATGTCAGGAAGGTCAGCGTCAGCGATGCCGTTCGAATTGGCCAGAGTCTGGTCCACTTCCGGCGTTTCGATGGGTGATTTAACGTTGGGCTCGGTCAGCCATTGACGCAGCGTACGTTGAAGCGAGTCCGGAACTACCGGCTTGCCGAGGAAATCGCTCATGCCAACAGCAAGGCAGGCCTGGCGGTCAGATTCGAAGGCATTGGCAGTGAGGGCAACAATCGGCACCGCTTCATAGCCGGGCAGCCGGCGAATTTCTCGCGTCGCTTCCAGTCCGCCCATCACCGGCATCTGCATGTCCATCAGAATCAAGTCATAAGGCTGTTTTTCGGCAAGGATGAACGCTTCCTGGCCGTTATGAGCAATGTCTGCAGTCAAGCCGAAAGAATCGAGCATGTCGAGGGCTACGGCTTGGTTGATCGGGTTGTCTTCCGCCAGCAATATTCGACATTTTGCAAACCTGCGCAGGTCAAGTGTGCTTTCGAGCTTTGGCGATACAACTTGCACTTCGGAATCGGGTGCACTTGCCAATAGCTTGTTCAGTAGCTGCTCGACTTCGGGATCGGATGGCTCTAACGGGAGCAAGGCGTCGACGCAGTCGCGTTTGAGTGGAGAGTCCAAAAATTGACGGTCAACCAGATCGGCCATCACAACGCATCGCAGGGGTGTTTGCTGAGTCAGATTGTGTAACAGCTTCTGCAACTCAGGTTCGCAGAGCGCCACGATTTCGTCCTTTTCCCCCACGCAAAGCAAGACATCGTAAGGCAGTTTGACTCGGCAAGCAGTTTCTACCAGGGTCACCAGTTCTGCTACGGTCGACGCGTGCTGAACGCCAATTTTCAGTCGGGACAATTGTGCCTGTATGCCACCGGCCCGAACTTCATCGCTGCCGAGAATAATTGCGCGCTTGCCATTGAGCGACGTCTGTATCGTGTTGGTCAAATTACTTATGACACTTCGTTTGAAGGGAATCTCGACCCAGAATGTGCTGCCCGAATCGGGCTTGGACTCTGCGCCGATCCGTCCCCCCATCAATTCTGTGATTTTCTTGCTGATTGCCAGTCCGAGCCCTGTGCCACCGAATTCGCGTGTGGTCGAACTGTCCTCCTGCATGAAGGCCTCAAACAATGTGTCTATCCGTGACGGGTCGAAACCGCGGCCGCTATCCAGCACCTCGAAGCGGACAAGAAGGTTGTCGGCTCCCTCTTCGAGCAGGCGGGCATTCAGGGTTACGTGGCCGCGCTCCGTAAACTTCAGTGCATTGCTCGAGAAATTTAGCAGGATCTGCCCGAGTCGCATCGAATCACCCAAGAGTGAAGCGGGCAGTTTTGGATCGATGCTGGTCCGCCATTCAATACCTTTTCTGGTGGCGATCTCGACGGATTGACTGGCAACCAGATCGAATACGGAACGTAGCTTGAAATCGGTCGTCTCAATTTCGATCCGGCCGGCGTCGATTTTTGAGAAATCCAGAATGTCGCTGATCAGTCGGAGCAAGTGCTGCGATGAGTCGATGATCCGGGTGAGTCGTTCGCGCTGCTTCGGTTTCACCGTGTCGTTATCCATCAGCATGGCGGATGCAATGACCGCGTTGAGGGGGGTGCGAATTTCATGCGACATGTTGGCGAGGAATTCACTCTTGATGTGCGCCAGACGCTCGGCCTCAGCCAGAGCGCTCTTACGCGCAAGGTCGGCCGCCTTGCGTGTGCGGATATCGGTGAAGCCGAAAACAAAGCCGAGCTCTTCGCCACATTCGATGATTGTCCGGCAGGAGTATTCCACTGGCAGCGCTTCGCCATCCAAACGCCAGAAGGTCTCCTCGATATTGCTGAAATTGATCTCTCCATGGAGCATCGACTGGTTCGGGTTGTCGTCACAGAGTTCGCCGGCATGGCGATGCAGGATGGTGTGCTTGATAGAAAGACCGATCAGAGCACCGTTAGGGTAGCCGAGTAAATTTTCGGCAGCGGGATTGACAAAGTTGATCACCCCGATGCGGTCGGTACCGA
>CAIYYE010000296.1 GCA_903930395.1 uncultured beta proteobacterium | reverse complement strand
GCCCGGCCCGCGATCACTGACTTCGATCACTATTTCGTCATTGTTCGCAGAGGCGGCCAGAGTGATCTCGCCACCGCCATATTTGACGGCGTTGTCGATCAAGTTGGTGATGGCACGGGTAATCGCCTTCGGGCGCAGTTGCATTTCCGGCAAGGACGCGATGGCTGTATTCAGTGGCTGGCCTATGTAGCGCTGGCGTTCAGCGATGCTGGCCAGCAGGTCGCTCGGGTCGGTGGCGACCGGCGTTTCGCCGGATTCGGTCCGGGCGTAATCCATAAACTGGGAAATGACGGCTTCCATCTGCTCGATGTCGGCGACGACGGCCTGACGGGCGCCATCGGCGACGCTCATTTCGGCTTCCAGACGCAAGCGGGTGAGGGGGGTGCGCAGGTCGTGCGAGATGCCGGCCAGGACTTCCGAGCGATCTTTTTCATGGCGTTCGAGATCGGCCGCCATGGTGTTGAAGGCAACGGCCAGACGGCTGAGTTCTTCGGCGCCATCCTCGGGTAGCGGCTCGGGTTTCTGCCCACGCCCTACCGTTTCGGCCGACTGAGCCATGGCCTTGAGCGGTCGGCTGATGCGCGAGGCGATGAGCCAGGCCATCGCCAGGGCCAGGCCGACGGCGAGCAGCCCCCAGAGCAGCCAGTGGCTGGCGAAGTCGCGGGCGGCGCGGTCGCGGGGCAGGACCAGCCAGTATTCCTCGTCGTCGGCGTCATCAAGGCGGAAGCTGACCCAGAAGCCGGGGACATCATCGACGCTGGCGGCAATCCGCGTGTGATTTCCGAGGCGCGCCGTCAGTTCGCGCTGCAATAGCCGGAAAAATCGTGAATCGGGCATCGCCTCTATCCTGTCCTCCGGTTCGGCCGGCAGCAGGCGGATACCTTCGCGGGTCGAGAATTCGGTGAACAGGCCGAGACGTTTTTCCGGCGCCGCGGCAAACAGCGAGGCACGAATGAGGTTGACGGCAGATGCCGCCAGCTGGGCAGTTTCCCGCGCTCGTGGCTCGGCATCGATATAGCGGAAGAGGCTCAGCCAGGCCGCCGTGGTGAGCAGGACGAGCAGGGCGAGCAGCAGAAAAGTGCGCGCCAGCAGCGTACGCGGCATCATTCCTTGGCGGTGCCGTCCGGGACGAAAACGTAGCCGAAGCCCCAGACTGTCTGCAGGTAGCGCGGCTGGGCCGGGTCGATTTCGATGAGCTTGCGCAGGCGCGACACCTGGACGTCAATGGCGCGGTCGAAGGGTCCCTGTTCGCGGCCGCGGGCCAGGGTCATGAGCTTGTCGCGCGACAGCGGCTGACGCGGATGCTGCAGGAGCACCTTGAGCACGGCGAATTCGCCGGTGGTCAGGGACTGGAGTTCATCGCCACGGGTCAGTGTGCGGGCGGCGAGGTCGACTTCAATCTCGCCGAAGCGGATCTTTTCCTGCTCGTCTTCCGGTGCGCCGGGGGGCTTGCTGCCCTGGCGGCGCAAGACGGCATGGATGCGGGCGAGCAGTTCGCGCGGGTTGAAGGGTTTGGGCAGATAGTCGTCGGCGCCCATTTCAAGGCCGACGATGCGGTCGATTTCGTCACCCTTGGCGGTCAGCATGATGATCGGCGTCCTGTCCCCCTGGCCGCGCAGGCGGCGGCAGATGGTCAGACCGTCTTCGCCCGGCATCATGAGGTCGAGCACGATCAGGTGGTAATGTTCGCGGGCGCGCAGCTTGTCCATCTGCTGGCCGTCGGCCGCCGCCTTGACCTCGAAACCCTGTTCGCCGAGATAGCGGGTGAGCAGATCGCGCAGGCGGGCGTCGTCATCGACGACGAGGATGTGTGGGTGTTGTTCGTTCATGCTGGCAAGGATAAGGGCGGACAGTGAAGGAAACGACTTGAATGGTAACAAGGATTGTCAGGGCCTTGCCGGGAAACATATTCTTACATTTTGACGTCTTTGCCCGGTCTGCTCCGATGGACAATGATTGCATCTGAACTCCCTGTGATCCGCACTGCCATGAAACGTCGTCTCGCCCTTTCGCTTTTGCTGCTCGGCCTGTTTGCCTCGGCGGCCGGCGTCAGCGCGCAGGGTTACTGGCGTGACCTGCCGCCGGACGAACGGCGCCAGATGCGTCAGCAGATGCGTGAGCACTGGCAGCAGGAGCGCGAACTGCGCCGTGACGAAGGCGCGCCGCGCTGGCGCGATGTGCCGCCGGAAGACCGCCGTCGCTTGCGTGACGACATGCGAGAACAACGCGGCTGGCAGGATCAGCGACAACAACAGCGCGCCTGGGGTGAGCAACGCGAAGGGCGGGGCGGTGGCCGGGGCTGGCGCCGAGATTGAATCCCGGCCGGGCCGCGCCTCCGGTAAAATGCTGGCCCATGCTGATCCTTGCCCTTGAAACCTCGACTGAACATGGCTCCTGCGCCCTTTGGCGCGAAGGGGTGGTGTCCGAGCGCATCTGTCCACCGGGGCAGTCGCATTCAGAAACGCTGTTGCCGCTGGTGCGCGAACTGCTGGCCGAGGCCGGGTTGAAGATTGCTCAGCTTGATGCGATTGCCTTTGGCGTCGGCCCCGGTGCTTTTACCGGCCTGCGCGTGGCCTGTGGCGTGGCGCAGGGTTTGGCCGTAGCCGCCAATCTGCCGCTGATCCCGGTGACCAGCCTCGAAACGATGGTGGCACAGACGGGTGCCGAACGCGTTCTGGCGCTGCTGGATGCGCGCATGGGCGAAGTGTATTCGGGTTTCTATCAACGCTGTGATGCCGGCTATGTCCTGCATGGCGAAATCCGGGTTTCGGCACCGGATGCCGTGGCTCT
>CAIYYE010000295.1 GCA_903930395.1 uncultured beta proteobacterium | reverse complement strand
GCTTGGGCCCGTAGCGGGGTCACGATGGTCGCGACCCAGCTTTACCAAAAGGGTCTGCACCATGTCCCAACTCTCTGACACGCAGCTTGTTATTCTCTCCACCGCCATCCAACGCGATGATCGCAATATTCTGCCGCTACCCGACCGCCTCAAGGGCGGTGCCGCTGGCAAGGTGGTCAACAGCCTGATCGGCAAAGGCCTCGTTGAAGAGGTCGAAGCCCAACGCGGCGATTTAATCTGGCGCGACACCGGCGACGGGCACGGCGTTACGCTGGTTGCGACCGACGCCGCCTTTGCCGCGCTGGGCATTGCGCTCGCGTCCGACCCCGCATCAGCCGGGCGCTTGGCGGTCGCAGTCGATGATGGCGAGCTGATTGGGGGCACGCCTGCCGATCAGGGCGCCGCCGCCGCAATGGTCGATGACCGCGCCCGCAAGGATGGCGCTGCTCCGCGCACGCGCGCTGGGAGCAAGCAGGCAAAACTGATCGAGATGCTCAAACGCCCAGATGGAGCGACAATCCCTGAGGTTGTCGATGCGCTCCAATGGCAGGCTCATACAGTACGCGGTGCGATTGCCGGAGCGCTCAAGAAGAAGCTCGGCATTGAGGTCACCTCCGAAAAGGTGGATGGCAGGGGACGGGTGTATAGGGTGGTCGGATAAGCCATCGGATAAAACCTACGCTCGAAAGGTTCCCTTTCGGACCTTAGGGTGTTATTATGGTTCTCAGCTCTCAGGAGGATCCCATGGCCGTAAACGTCAAACTGTCGGAAACATTGGTCGATCAGGCCAAGGCGACGGCACACATCCAACATAGATCGGTGCCCAAGCAGATCGAGTACTGGTCCCAAATTGGCAAAATTGCCGAGGAGAACCCCGATCTTCCATTCTTCATGATCCGGGAAATTCTTGCTGCGGACAAGGAAGCCGCTGTCAGCGAATACGTCTTTAGCTGATGCGGCTCCTTGTTACGCCCACATTCGTCAGGGCCACCAAAAAACTGCACCCGCCACAAAAGCTGGAGCTTGATGCCGCGTTGCGAGTCATTAGCGGCAATCCAGCTATTGGCGAAGCCAAGGTCGGCGATCTTGTTGGCATTCGTGTTTACAAATTCCGGCTTGGGAACCAGATGTGCTTGTTGGCCTATCGCATCTTGGATGAGGAGAGCTTGAAGTTAATCACTTTAGGGTCACACGAGAATTTCTATCGGGAATTGAAGCGCAAAGATGATTGACCCGCTTATTTGGGCGCAAATTTCTGACCGGTGGTGGCATGTGTCGCGCTGCCGCTGGTCAAGTCTTGCCAGCGCTGAACGATGACATCGACGTATTTTGGATCAAGCTCAATCAGCCGTGCACGCCGGCCAGCACGCTCCGCCGCAATCATCGTGGTGCCAGAACCGCCAAATGGATCAAGCACGATGTCGCGGCTCTTTGACGAGTTGCGGATTGCCCGCTCGACCAACGCCACAGGCTTCATGGTCGGATGCAGGTCGTTCTTGTGCGGCTTGTCGATCAACCAGACATCACCCTGATCGCGCGCACCGCACCAGTAGTGGTCAGCGCCTTCCTTCCAGCCGTATAGGATCGGCTCATATTGCCGCTGGTAGTCTGCGCGGCCGAGCGTGAATGTGTTCTTGGCCCAGATCACGAAGGTCGACCATTTGCCGCCGGCCTCGCGGAACGCTTTCTGCAGCGTGTCGAGCTCCGATGACGACATGCAGATGTAGACCGCCCCCTTGGTGACCGTGAGGATATTGACGCTGGCGTCGTAGAGGAATGCGCCAAAGCTCTCGCCCAGGGCGTCGTTGAGGATCGCGCGGTTCTTGCCGCGCATTTTGTCCTTTGCCGAGTTGGCGTAGTTCACGTTGTAGGGCGGATCGCAAAAGGTCATGTCGGCCAACTCGCCGCCAAGCAAGGCCTC
>CAIYYE010000294.1 GCA_903930395.1 uncultured beta proteobacterium | reverse complement strand
GCCGGCGGACGACCTCACCGACCCCAGCCCGGCCACCACCTTCGGCCACCTCGACTCGACCGTCGTGCTATCGCGCGACATCGCCTCGCTCGGCATCTACCCTGCGGTCGATCCGCTCGACTCCACCTCGCGCCAGCTCGACCCGCAGGTTGTGGGCGAAGAGCATTACGCCGTTGCCCGTGCCGTGCAGATGAATCTGCAGCGCTACAAGGAACTGCGCGACATCATCGCGATTCTGGGTATGGACGAACTGTCTCCTGAAGACAAGCTCGCCGTGTCCCGTGCGCGTAAGATCCAGCGTTTCCTGTCGCAGCCGTTCCACGTTGCTGAAGTCTTCACCGGCTCGCCGGGCAAGTTCGTTTCCCTCAAGGAAACGATCAAGGGCTTCAAGGGCATTTGCGCCGGCGAATACGATCACCTGCCGGAACAAGCGTTTTACATGGTAGGCGGTATCGAGGAAGTCCTCGAAAAGGCCAAGACGCTGTAATAACGCAAGGTCGCATAGGAGCTAGTAATGGCTATGACTGTTCATTGTGATGTCGTCAGTGCTGAAGAATCGATATTCTCCGGCCTGGTGGAAATCGCGGTGTTTCCCGGCGAAGCCGGGGAACTCGGCATTCTGCCGCGACACACACCGCTGCTGACTCGCATCAAGCCCGGTACCATTCGTTTGAAGGTGCCGAACCAGAGCGAGTTTGAGCTGGTGTATGTTTCCGGTGGCATGCTGGAAGTTCAGCCCGACATGATTACCGTGTTGGCTGATACGGCGATTCGTGCGCACGATCTGGACGAAGCCAAGGCACTGGAAGCCAAGAAGCGGGCCGAGGAAGCTCTCGCCAATCGGAACGCCGAAATGGATTATGCCGCTGCTGAAGCCGAACTGGCTCAGGCAGTTGCCCAGTTGCAAGCAATCCAGCGTCTGCGCAAGCACACGCACTAAATCCGGTTTCCGGATAAAAAAAAGGCAGCTTCGGCTGCCTTTTTTATTTTTAGCGGAGTCAGGACACGATTTACAGCCGGGAAATCCTCTTTTCGAGGCGTGCCACGTCATCCCGAAGCTGATTGACGTCCCGGCCAAATGCGTCGACATCCCGTCTGGCGGTGATTAGCCCGGACTCCTCAACCGCGTACTCTTTGAAATTCTCGCCCACTCTGCCCAGGGCATCCTGCATTGCCTGTGCCAGTCCTACCGCGACCAGCGACACACGACGCGCCGGAATGTCACCGAGCACTTGCGCCAGGTCGGCTTCGGCATCCCAGCGCAGGTTTCGCAAGACAAAGGCCAGGCTTTCGGCAATATCGGCAGATCCACCCAGCTTTACCGACGTGAACAATGCGTCGCGGCTGGCGAGGAGGCGAAGCGGCATATCCGATGGCAAGCTGATGCGGACATCCGGCTCGCCGTGCTTGTCAGCGGCATGGAAAAGGCCCTGCTGATCAATGCCCAGGCTAAAATTGAACGGGCCTGCATCAATTCGGATCCGCGCCCCGGAATGCCCGACAAGGCGAGCCTGGGCCCAGCTTTCTGTGCGGACCAAATGGTTCAAGGCACGACTGGCCAGCTGTTCAAGCGCTTCCATGGATGCCGTCTAAAACTTGAACCCGCGATGCAGCGCGACAACGCCCAAGGCCAGATTGAAATACTCAACCTTTTCCAGGCCGACCTGTTCCATCATGGATTTGAGTTCTTCCTGACCGGGATGGACGCGAATCGATTCCGAGAGGTAGCGATAGCTGTCTGAGTCATTGGTCACCAACTGCCCGACCCGCGGTATGACCTTGAACGAATAAAAGTCGTAGAGCGGTGCCAGCGGCTTCCACACCTGCGAGAATTCAAGGACGAGCAGGCGGCCGCCAGGCCGCAGGACACGCCGCATTTCAGCCAGCGCAGCGTCCTTGTGCGTCATGTTGCGCAAGCCGAAGGCGACGGTGACGCAATCGAACCAGTCATCGGGGAAGGGTAGCTTCTCGGCGTCGCACTGGGCGACAGGCAGCATGTAGCCCTTGTCGAGCAGACGGTCGCGGCCGCGCGCCAGCATGGCGTTGTTGATATCGGTCAGCCAGACCTGGCCGCTCTTGCCGACCCGTTTGGCAAAAGCCAGTGACAGGTCACCCGTGCCACCGGCTACGTCAAGGACGCGGGAGCCCTCGCGCACACCGCTGCGCTGGATGGTAAATGACTTCCACAGCCGGTGCATGCCGCCCGACATGAGATCGTTCATCAGGTCATAGCGACTGGCGACTGAATCGAAGACGTCGGCGACGCGACGGGCCTTCTCCTGCTCGGCGACGGTTTCGTAGCCAAAATGGGTTTTATCTTTATTCATGATTTCAGTGATGATGGCCGCAGCTTCCCGCTGCCGGACGTGACGAGGTGTCGATATCGCGCGACAGCCCCTGTGTTTCGATCTGGGTCAGATAGTCCTGCCAGAGTTCGTCGTGGTGCTTGCCCAAGTTGTAGAGCAGAGCCCAGGAGTAGAGCCCGCTATCGTGACCGTCGGAAAAAACCAGACGCAAAGCGTAGGTGCCAACCGGTTCAATACTTTTGATATCGACATTGCGCTTGCCGGTCTGCAGCGTCTCCTGACCGGGGCCATGGCCCCTGGCCTCGGCCGAGGGCGTATAAACACGCAGATACTCGAAATCGAGCGCGTAGCTTTCGCTGTCGCCGTAAATCAGCTCGAGCCTCCGGGATTTCTGGTGCAGCTTTATTTCGCTCGGTATCGGGGTGTCCCGATCAATACCAGCCATAGTGTTCTCCTGAGTGAGAACGCTAGTTTAGCGCACTCACCGGCGTGCGCTACCGGCATACGTCAAAGCGCCTGATAGCTGACCCTATCGTAATCGCCGCCGCGCTGGAGAATATGATTCATGCGCAGTTGCCAGTGCTCCTCTTCAGAGGAATAGACATCGAGCACCCGACTCGCCTGATACATGCCCGGCGGCAGCACAATCGATCCCTCTTCGCGGATCGCCGGCACCGCGGGGAGCAGAAAGGCCCTTACGAAGCGTTCGTTGTTGCCCTCTTTTGTCGCAGCAACGCGGACGGCAATGCCTGCCGGCAAGCCGGGCAGGGTGGCGACGCCAACAATCAGCCCGCCATCATCTTCCTGCATTAGCCAGGTCGTCCGGGCGAGGAGAAAATGTTCGCCGTCATGCGGACAGATGACCATCAGTTCGCCATGCGATATCCGCATCCCGGCACAACTGCGGGCCAGACGGAAACCATTGGCCGAGTGGTTGATGACCGCCCACTCGTCAATCGGGAAGCTGATCTGCGGCTTGATGGACAGAACCTGCCCAGGCTCGGCTCGCTCGCCGAATGTAAATAGCT
>CAIYYE010000293.1 GCA_903930395.1 uncultured beta proteobacterium | reverse complement strand
CCGACGTTGATCCAGCGCCCACCACGCATGCGGGGCAAGGCCGCGAAGACCGAGGGGCGGCCATCCGGGTCGTCGCGCGAGACGATTTCGCCTTCCGGCTTGTGGTACATCAAGACGCGCGGCGGACGGGTGCTGCCGGTGAAGCGGATGTTGATCAGGCGGCCGCCAATCTTGACCTTGTCGGTCGGCACGACGGACTGACCAATCGTTGCGACCACACCATTGACGGTGACCTTGCCGGAGGAAATCCACTCTTCCATTTCACGGCGCGAGCCGACGCCGGCCTGGGCCAGGATCTTCTGCAGCCGTTCCGGCTTGGCTTCGACGACGGCCTTGCCGTTGCGCGCGATGTTGCCGCGACTGGCCCGACCGGTGGCCGGCAAGGCAGCCCGGCGACGCGGTTTCGGCGCCTCGGCGACTTCTTCGACCTCGGGCGCCTCTTCACGAGCCTCACGCGGAGCGCGACCGCGCGGCGGCAGGCCACGCTCGGTGGCAGGCGCCGCCTGGCGACCGCGACCGCCGGTGGCCGGTGGCCGCTTTTCAGGTCCGCCCGGCTTGCTGCTGGAACGAAGAGGGGTACGTTTATTGGTTTTCATGGTTCAGCTCCAGTGTCTGGGCGATTTGTTCGAGCGGCGGCAGTTCGCTGACGCTGCGCAGTCCCAGATCATCGAGAAATTGCTTGGTGGTGGCAAACAGGGCCGGTCGGCCCGGTGTTTCGCGGTGACCGACAACGTCGATCCAGCCGCGCTCTTCGAGGGTTTTGACGACGTTGGTATTGACCGCAACGCCGCGGATTTCTTCAATATCACCGCGCGTCACCGGTTGGCGATAGGCAATGATGGCGAGGGTTTCGAGCACGGCGCGCGAATATTTCGGCGGCCGTTCGGGATTGAGACGTTCGAGGTAGGGCAGGTATTCGGCCCGCGTCCGGAAACGCCAGCCGGAGGCGAGCTGGATCAGTTCGACCGGGCGCTCGGCCCATTCCTCGCGCAACTGGTCGAGCAGACGGCGCAGGGTATCGGTCGACAGTTCCTCGTCGAACATCTTTTTCATGTCGCTTGGCGGCATCGGCTCGCGCGCGGCGAGCAGCGCAGCTTCAAGCACTCTCTTGACCTGGCTCGGTTCCACCTTGATGCACCCTGACGTAAATGGGATGAAAGGCTTCCGCCTGCGTGATTTCGATGAGTTTTTCGCGGCCCAGTTCGAGCATGGCGATGAAATGAACGACCAGTCCCTGGACGCCCATCTCGGGGTCGAACAGGGTTTCGAACTGGACAAAACCACCTTTGGCCTGCAGGGCGCGCAGAATGATGCCCATGTGCTCGCGCACCGACAGCTCTTCGCGCCCGATCTTGTGGTGCTGCTTGAGGTTGGCCTGGCGGACAACAGCCATCCAGGCATCCTTCAGATCGTTCACCGAAACCTCAGGCAGACGCACCAGCAGGGACTTCTCGACCAGGGTCTCGACCCAGAAAAACTCGCGCTCGGCCTGCGGCAGGGCATTGAGGTTCTGGCCGGCGATTTTCATCTGCTCGTATTCCATGAGCCTGCGCACCAGTTCGGCCCGCGGATCGTCCGCCTCGTCGCCCTCGCCCGCCTTCGGGCGCGGCAAGAGCATGCGCGACTTGATCTCGATGAGCATCGCCGCCATGACGAGATAATCGGCCGCCAGTTCCAGATTGGTCGAGCGCATCGCCTCGACGTAATCGAGATACTGCCGGGTCAGCGGCGCCATCGGGATATCGAGGATGTCGATGTTGGCGCGGCGGATCATGTAGAGCAGCAGGTCGAGCGGCCCCTCGAAGGCGTCGAGCATGATGGCCAGCGCATCGGGCGGGATGTAGAGGTCGAGCGGCAACTGCTCGAGCGGCTGGCCGTAGACGCGGGCGACCGGCTCGAAAAGCGATGCGCTTTCCGCCAGGTCCGGAGCGTCGACGAGCGCGTTCATCTCAGGAGGCCGCTGCGCGGCCCTTGCCCTTGTAATGCAGATGCAGGTTGCGCACGTAGATGACCAGGCTGAGCGCCTGCCCGAAGATGAAGACCGGGTCCTTGCGGTGGATGGCGTAAATGGTGAGCACGATGCCGCCGGCCAGGCTGAAATACCAGAACGACACCGGTATGACGACCATCTTGGCTTTTTCGCTGCTCCACCACTGGATGACGAAACGCATCATGAACAGCGCCTGGCCGCCAAAGCCGATGCCGATCCAGATCAGCGTTTCCCAGTCGGTATCGAACATCAGTGGTATTCCAGCCCCATTGCCTCGCGCACGTCGCGCATGGTTTCGCGGGCGTATTCACGGGCCTTTTCGCAGCCGTCGGCGATGATGTTCTTGACCAGCGTCGGATCGTCCAGATAGACCTGGGCGCGTTCGCGCATCGGCGCCTGTTCGCGCAGGATGGCGTCGATCACCGGCTGCTTGCATTCGATACAGCCAATGCCGGCACTGCGGCAACCGGCTTGCACCCATTCCTTGCAGGCGTCGTTGGAGTAGACCTGATGCAGTTGCCAGACCGGGCACTTGGCCGGGTCGCCGGCATCGGTGCGGCGGACGCGGGCCGGGTCGGTCGGCATGCTGCGCACTTTCTTGCTCACCGATTCCTCGGATTCGCGCATGGTGATGGTGTTGTTGTACGACTTGGACATCTTCTGACCATCCAGCCCCGGCATCTTGGAGGCTTCGGTCAGCAGGTAGCCCGGTTCGACCAGGATCATCTTGCCGGTGCCTTCGAGGTAGCCAAAGAGGCGCTCGCGGTCGGCCATCGACAGGTGCTGGACTTCATCGAGCACGGCCTTGGCCTGCTCGATGGCATCGCGGTCGCCGTTCTGCTGGAAGCGGGTGCGCATTTCTTCGTAGAGGCGCGCCTTCTTGCCGCCGAGTTTCTTGACGGCTTCGCGTGCCTTGTCCTCGAAACCGGGTTCGCGGCCATACATGTGGTTGAAGCGGCGGGCCAGCTCACGCGTGAATTCGACGTGCGGAATCTGGTCCTCGCCGACCGGCACCTTGTCGGCGCGGTAGATCAGGATGTCGGCGCTCATGAGTAGCGGATAGCCGAGGAAACCGTAGGTCGTCAGATCCTTGCCGGCCAGCTTTTCCTGCTGGTCCTTGTATGTCGGCACGCGCTCCAGCCAGCTGAGCGGCGTCATCATCGACATCAGCAGGTGCAGTTCGGCATGCTCGGGCACCCGCGACTGGACAAACAGCGTCGCCTGGTTGGGATCGACGCCGGCCGCCAGCCAGTCGACAACCATGTCCATCGAGGCTTTTTCGATGCCCTGCGGGCTGTCGTACTGCGTCGTCAGGGCATGCCAGTCGGCCACGAAGAAGAGACAGGGATGCTCGTGCTGGAGCTTGATCCAGTTCTTGAGTACCCCATGGTAGTGGCCAAGATGGAGCGACCCGGTCGGGCGCATGCCGGAGAGAACACGTTCTGCGTACATATTTATCGATTAGAAACT